>CAMLHU010000014.1 GCA_946479825.1 uncultured Gemmatimonadota bacterium | reverse complement strand
CGCTTGGCCTGGTCCTTGATGTCGCGGACCAGCGCGGCGGCGGCGCTCCGGGCCTCGTCCTCCACCCGATGCATCAGCTGGGCGCGGGCCTCCTCGGCGGTGAGCCCCGCCAGGCGCTCGAGCCGGCCCTGCTGCTCCTGCTCCCGCCCGGCCAGCGCGCGGTCCCGGCGCTCCAGCTCCTCCTCGCGCCGCCGCAACGCCGCGTCGCGGTCGCGGACGGACTGCTCCTGGCTCTGCACCTGACGGCCGCGCTGCTCGAGCTCGCGGTCGCGCTCCTCGATGCGGCGTTCGAGCCGGGCCTGCTCCTCGCGCCGGCGCTGGACCTCACGGTCGAGCTCCTCGCGGACCTTGAGGGTCTCCATCCGTCCCTCGAGCACCACCTGGGCGCGCGCGGCCTCGGTGGCCTTGGCGGCCTCGGCCACCAGGCGCTCGGACTCGGCGCGGGCCGCCCCGATGATGCCCTGGGCGTTCCGCTTTTCGCGACGGATGTAGAGCGTGATGAGGAGGGCGGCGACGAGCAGCCCCGCGACGAGGCCGCCCAGCGAACCGAAGAGCAGGTCGTTCGACATTCATCTATCTCCGACGCGGTCCGGAGGGCCCGGCCGCGGGGTCGTCATTCGTTCGGGGTCAGGGCGCCGCTCGCCCGGCTCCCGCGCTTGGCGGGCGGCAGCACCCGCGCGATGTCGTCGGCCAGCGCCGTGAGCCGCGCCGCCACCTCGCGGTCGCCCCGGCGGGCCTGGAACAGCTCGTCGGTGACGGCGAGCCCCGCCAGCACCGCGACCTTCTGCGCGTCGAGGGTCGGGAGCATCTCCCGCACCCGGCGCACCGCGGCGTCGAGGTACGCCGCCACCTCCTTCGTGTACTCCGCGGGCAGCTCCGACCGGACGGTGTACTCGTCGCCGCCGATCAGCACCCGCACCGCCTGCTTGGGCGCCGTCACGCCGCCCCCTCGCCCAGGTCGCGCTCGAGGAAGGCGAGCCGCTGGATCAGCGCGCGCACCCGCTCGGTGGCCGCCTCGAGCCGGGTGCGGAGCTGCTGGTTCTCGGCCTCGAGGTCGGCCACCCGCTGGCGCACCTGCTGCAGCTCCGGCCCCGCCAGCATCCCCCCGCGCGCCTTGAGCTCGGT
This sequence comes from uncultured Gemmatimonadota bacterium, assembly GCA_946479825.1. Next base: position 14,782 of record CAMLHU010000014.1, on the reverse strand, counting down.
GAGCTCCTGCTCGGCGCGCAGCGAGCGCCGGCGCCACGCGGCGAGCTCGTCGCCCACGTGGTGGAGCAGCCGCTCGAGCTCGTCGAGCGCCGCGAGGTCAGGACGTTCGTAGCTGGACACCGCTCTCCCGGTCGAGGGCCGCGACCACCCGCGCCACCGCTTCGTCCACCTCGGCGTCGCGCAGGGTCCGGCCCGGGTCGCGGAAGGTGAGCCGCACCGTGAGTCCGCGGCCGGCGGGCACCTTGGGTCCGCGGTATTCGTCGCGCACCGCGATCGCCTCGAGCAGCGGACCCGCCGCCCGGCCGATCACCCGCTCGAGCCGGTCCGCGGTGACCCCCGCCGGCACCGCCAGCGAGAGGTCGCGGTCGGCGGCCGGGAAGGCCGGGAGCGGGCGGAACCGCACCGGGAAGCGCGGGGCCGGGTCGAGCGACACCTCGAAGCCGAGGAGCGGCGCAGCCCAGGGCGGCGCGTCGGCGGCGAGCTTGCCGGCGCGGCCCACGACCTGGCCGTCCGGCGTCACCGCAACCCATTCGTCGCCCTCAACTTGCACGGCGGCGTCGGGATGCGCCAGAGCGACGGCGGCCTCGAAAAGTCCCTTTAAGTCCCAGCGATCGAACGGCTGGCCGTCGGCGCCGCTCCAGTGCTCCGGCCCGCGCGCGCCGGTGATGACGCCGGCCACGTGGCGCTCCTCGACCGGCGGCTGTCCCGGGCCCTGGCCGACGAACACCGTGCCGACCTCGAAGAGCCGCACCGCGCCCACCTGCGCCGCCCAGTTGGTCTCGACCTGGCGGACGAGCCCGGGGAGGAGCCGGCGGCGGAGCCACGCCTCGTCGGCGGCGAGCGGGTTCTGGAGCTTGACGCTCCACTGCCCGTCGGCCGGCGCGAAGGGGAGCGACTGGGCCTCGAGCAGCCCCTGCGCCGCGAGCCCGCGGCGGACCCGGTCGGCGGCGACCTCGATGGTGGCGTCGGGGATGGCGCCGAGGCGGAAGGGACGCAGCTCGCCGGGGAAGGCGTCGTAGCCGTGCATCCGCGCCACTTCCTCGATCAGGTCGATCTCCTCGACCAGGTCGGGGCGCCAGCCGGGGATGTCCACCGCGATCCGCGCGTCGTCCGGCTTGGCGAGCACCGTGGCGCCGATGGCGGTGAGGTACTGCTCCAGGCGCGCGACGGGGAGCTCGACGCCGAGCACCCGCGCCACGCGGGCGGGCCGGAGGAACACCCGGGGCGGGTGCCCCGCCATCGGCCAGATGTCGGCCGGGGCCTGGCGCAGCTCGCCGCCGCCGGTGGCGAGGATGAGCTCGATGCAGCGGCGCAGCGCCTCAGGGGCGCCCCAGAGGTCCACGCCGCGCTCGAACCGGAAGCTGGCCTCGGTGGACATCCCGAGCGCCGTGCGGGTGCGCCGGATGCCGCGCGGCTCGAACCAGGCGCACTCGAGCACCACGTCGGTGGTCTCGGCGGTCACCTCGACGTGCGCGGCGCCCATCACGCCGGCGACGCCCACGGCGCCCCGTTCGTCGGCGATGACCGTCACCGTCGGCTCGAGCACCCGCGCTTCGTCGTCGAGGGTGATGACGGTCTCCGCCATCCGCGCGCGCCGCACCCAGAGGGTCGGGCCCTGCAGCTTGGCGAGGTCGTACGCGTGCATCGGCTGGTTGAGCTCGAGCATCACGTAGTTGGTCGCGTCCACCACGTTGTTGATGCTGCGCACGCCGGCCGCGCCAAGGCGGTCGCTGAGCCACGCCGGCGACGGCCCGACCCGGACCCCGCGGATCACCGCGGCGAGGAGCCGGTGACAGCCGAGCCGGTCCTCGAGCGCCACGCGGACGCCGTCGAGGGTCACCGGCGCGCCGTCGCTCCGGACCGGCGGGGGGACGTCGAGCAGCTCGGCGCCCGGGATGGCCGGGAGCCGGAACGGGAGCCCGAAGCTCGCGGCGAGCTCGCGCGCCACGCCCTTGTGGCCCAGGAGGTCGGGCCGATTGGGCGTCACGTCGATGACCAGCCGGTCGTCGCGGATCGGCATCGCCTCGAGGAAGGGCGTGCCGGGCTGGACGTCGAGGTCGAGCTCGAGGATGCCGTCGTGCTCCTGGCCCAGGCCGAGTTCGCGGGCGGAGCAGAGCATCCCTTCGGAGTACTCGCCGCGGATCTTGCGGCGCTCGAGCGTGACGCCGCCGGGGAGGGTCACCCCCACGCGGGCGAAGGGATAGAGCCGGCCGGCGGTGACGTTGGGGGCGCCGCAGACCACGTGGCGGCGCTCGCCGGAGCCGTCGTCCACGAGGCAGAGCCGGAGGCGGTCGGCGTTGGGGTGCGGGCGCACCTCCTCCACCCGCGCCACCACCACGTCGGCGAGCTCACCGTGGAGCGACTCGACGGCGTCCACCGGCGCGCCGAGCATCGCGAGCCGGCGCACGGTGTCCTGGGTGTCGAGGGGCCGGCGGAGGAACGCTTCCAGCCACTTGCGCGAGAGCTTCATCGGGTCAGCCGCTGAACTGGGAGAGGAAGCGCATGTCGCCGCCGTAGAGGAGGCGGATGTCGGTGATCCCGTAGCGCTGCATCGCGATCCGCTGCGGCCCCATCCCGAAGGCGTAGCCGGTGAACCGCTCCGGGTCCACTTCGCAGTTGCGGAGCACGCGGGGGTGGACCATCCCGCAGCCGAGGATCTCCATCCAGCCGGTGTGCTTGCAGGCCGGGCACCCCGCCCCGCCGCAGAGCTGGCACTCGACGTCCATCTCGGCCGAGGGCTCGGTGAACGGGAAGTACGACGGGCGGAAGCGCACCGCGGTGCGCGGCGAGAAGAACCGCCGGGCGAAGTGGGTGAGGGTCGCCTTGAGGTCCACGAACGAGATCCCCTCGTCCACCGCCAGGCCCTCGAGCTGGAGGAACGCCGGCGCGTGCGACGGGTCGAACGGGTCCTTCCGGTACACCAGCCCCGGCATCACCGCGCGGATCGGCGGCTGGTGCTGCAGCATCGTGCGGACCTGCACCGGCGAGGTGTGGGTGCGGAGGAGCACCCGGCCTTCGGTGGGGCGGCGGCGGTCGGGGACGCTGCGGCGCTCCTGCGCCGGGAAGAGTCCCGAGCTCCGGCCGCGCCGGCGGTCGTGTTCGCTGGTCCGGCGGTCGCCCGTGTCCACGTAGAAGGTGTCGTGGAGGTCCATCGCCGGGTGGTCGGCCGGGAAGTTGAGGGCGGTGAAGTTGTGCCACTCGGTCTCGGCCTCGGGGCCGACCACGCGGACGAAGCCGAGCTCGCGGAAGATGCCGAGGATCTCGTCGAGGACCTGGGTGACCGGGTGGAGCCCGCCGACCCACCGGGCGCGGCCGGGCATCGTGAGGTCGAGCCCCGCCTGCTCCGCCTGGTCCTTCGCGCGGGCGAGCTCGGCCCGCCGCTCGGCGAAGGCCACCTCGAACTGGGCCTTGAGGTGGTTGGCCGCCTGGCCGACGCGACGGCGCTCGTCCTCGCCGAGGGACGGGAGCTGGCGGAGCAGCGCGGTCAGGGCGCCGTTCTTCCGGCCGAGCACGGCCGTCTCCTCCGCCTCGAGCTGGGCCGCGTCGAGGGTCGGGACGAGGGCGAGTCGCGGCGCGAGGGCCGCGAGGGTCGGATGTTCGGTCATGCGGAGATCACCGCGATCGCGGGAAGATGACGCGCACGTGGGGCCGACCGCCGGCGGCGGGCGACCCCACGGAGGCAGTGCCACGCGGGACCCGGGGGCCCCGGAAGCGCCGTGCCGGGGTTACGCCCCCGCCTTGGCGGCGGCGAGCTCGGCCAGCCGGCCGAACGCCGCGGCGTCGGTGACGGCCAGGTCGGCGAGGACCTTGCGGTTCACCTCGACGCCCGCCGCCTTGAGCCCGGCCATGAACCGGCTGTAGCTCAGGCCGTGCATCCGGGCCGCCGCGTTGATGCGGACGATCCAGAGGGCGCGGAAGTCGCCCTTCTTCCGGCGGCGGTCGCGGTAGGCGTACTTGAGCCCGCGCTCGACGTTCTCCTTGGCCGCCTTGTACAGCTTGCTGCGGGACTGGAAGCCGCCCTTGGCGGCCTTCATGATCTTCTTCTTGCGCGCGTGGTGGGCCACGCCGCTCTTGACGCGAGGCATGGTCGCTCCTTAAGCGAGGAGGAGACGGTTCACGCGCGGGAAATCGGCGGAGCTCACGTAGTCACCCTTCTTGAGCTTGTTCTTCCGCTTCCGCGCCTTCTTCGTCAGGATGTGGCTGTGGTTCGCGTGGTAGCGCTTGAGCTTGCCGCTGCCGGTGCGCTTGAAGCGCTTCATCGCGGCCCGCTTGGTCTTCTGCTTCGGCATTCCGGTCTCCGGGTGTTGTCGCGCTGGGGCGCTCGGGCTGCTGCGGCGCCCTTACTTGGGGCCGATCACCATCGACATGTTGCGGCCCTCCAGCCGGGCCTCCTGCTCCACCTTGCCGATGTCCGCCACCTCGGCGGCGAGCCGGTCGAGGACCGCCTTGCCGAGCTCGAGGTGGGCCATCTGGCGGCCGCGGTACATCATCGTGACCTTGACCTTGTTCCCGTCCGTCAGGAACTCCCGGGCGTGGCGGGTCTTGAACTCGAAGTCGTGGTCGTCGATCCCCGGCCGGAACTTCACTTCCTTGAGCTGGATGACGTGCTGCTTCTTGCGGGCGGCGCGGGCCGCCTTGGCTTCCTCGAACTTGAACTTCCCGTAGTCCATGATCTTGACCACGGGAGGCCGCGCGGTCGGCGCCACCTCCACCAGGTCGAGGCCCCGCTCCTGCGCGGCGGCCAGCGCTTCCTCGATCGGCAGGACGCCAAGCTGCTCGCCGTCCGCCGTGATGACCCGGACCGGGCTGATGCGGATCTGCCGGTTGACCCGGGTCCGCTTCTCACGTTCGAAGGTGCTCAGTCGCGTACTCTCCAGCTGGGGAAAACGAAAACGGACACCCGATCCGGGTGTCCGACGAACGCGCCACCCCTCCACGGAGGCGGCCTCTGATCGCGGGACCCGGTCGCACCGCCATCCTGCCGCGGGCCTGAGGGTGGAGGGCCACCGGCCCTCGCTTGAACGACGCGCGGAACCTAGTGGCGGGGGCTGCCGGGGGCAAGGGGGCTCTGGCCCGCCGGCACCAACTCCCCCCACTCGTAGCCCTTCTCCCCCCGCACCACCCTGCCCCGGCTGGTCGCCGCATCGTGCTCCAGCACGATCCACCACCCTTCGCCCGCCGCCCGCTCCAGGAGCGTCCGCTTCGACTCGAGGGTCCGGAGCGGCTCGACGTCGTATCCCATGATCCAGGGGAGCGGCAGGTGCGCGGTGGTCGGGATCAGGTCGGCCAGGAAGCAGGCGGTCTCACCCCCGCTCGTCACCAGGATGGCCTGGTGATACGGCACGTGCCCCGGCGTCAGCAGGCTCCGGATCCCGGGGAGGATCTCGACGTCGCCCTCGATCAGCTGCCACCGCCCTGCCGCATCCACCGGCTCGAAGTTGGGCGGCAGGTAGCTCGCGCGGGTGCGCTCGTTGGTGTGGCGAGCGTAGTCGAGCTCGCCCCGCTGGACGACGTACGTGGCGTTCGGGAAGGTGAGCCGCACCGTCCCGCCGTCCATCGTCGTGTTGCCGCCGGCGTGGTCGAAGTGCAGGTGGGTGTCGATCATCCACCGCACGTCGGCCGGCGTGTAGCCGAGCTCGGCGAGCGCGTCCTCGAGCCGGGTCGGCCCGGGATGGGTCCCGGCGTTGTCGATGCCGTAGATGTCCCCGAACTTGGCGTCTTCCTTGTTGCCGAGCCCGTTGTCGATGAGCACCAGGCCGTCGGGATGCTCGACCAGGAGTGGCCGCATCGCGAGCGGGATCCGGTTGCGGGGGTCGGGGGCGATGCGCTTTTCCCAGAGCGGCTTCGGCACCACGCCGAACATCGCCCCGCCGTCGAGGCGCTGCAGCCCGGCCTCGAGGGTGTGGCAGGTGAGGGAGCCGATCCGGAACGTGGTCGTGAGGGGCATGGTGGGAGGTGAACGGTGAAGGGTGAAGGGTGAACGGGGGGAGAGGTGAGGAGGTGAGGAGGCGATGGGGCGAAGAGGTGCCGCCCCCTTGCGTCACCGCGTCACCGCTTTCGCCGTCCCCCCACGCCCACCAGCGCCTCCACCTCCGCCAGCGTCCGGCAGTTGCGCTCGCGGGCCATCGCCAGCAGGTGGCTCAGCAGTTCCGCGGTCGCGAGCGCGTCGCCGCGGGCGCGGTGGCGGGCCTCGTTGCGGATCCCGAAATGCTGCATCAGCGGGTCGAGCCCGCGACTCGGCAATTCCGGCAGCAGCGCCCGCGCGAGCCGCACGGTGCAGAGCCTGGGGCCGAGCAGCGCGAGCCCGCGGGTGCGGCGGAATTCGGCCGAGACGAACCCCCAGTCGAACCGCGCGTTGTGGGCGGTGAAGACCCGGCCCGCGAGCGCCTGCAGCAGCGGCTCGGCGACGGCGTCGAACGGCGGGGCGTCGGCCACCGTGGCGTCGGAGATCCCGGTCATCTCGGTGATCCACGGCGGGATGTGCCGCCCGGGGTTCACCAGCGACTCGAACACCAGCTCGCGCCGGGTCCCGTGCACCAGCACCACCGCGACGTCGGTGACGCGGTCGTCGTCGCTGGGGCGCGAGCCGGTGGTCTCGACGTCGAGCACCGCGAAGGCGCACTCCTCGATCAGCGGGCTCGCCCCCGCCGCCGCCACCGCGCTCCAGCGCCCGTCCTCGAGCTGGCGCACCCGCGGGTCGGCGCCCAGCAGCGCCACGACCAGGCGCTCGGCGACCGCGGCGGGGGCGTTCGGGAGGCCCAGCACCTCGCGCGCCAGGTCCGTCGCCGAGCCGGGGCCGCGGGCCAGGCGCTCGAGCGCGCGATCCACCAGCGTCCGCTCGGGGACCGCGGCGAAGCCGGGGACCGGGGCGGGCGCGGTCACGCCTGGGCGCGGGTCAGCGGCAGGGTCATGCAGCGGGGGCCGCCGCCGCCGCGGACCAGCTCGCCCCCCGGGAAGGTGATCGCCAGCCGCTCGCGCTTGGCCCGCCGGTTGCCGCGGGCGGTGGTCAGGAACTCCTCGCTCTCGACCACCTTGAACCCGGCCTTCTCGAGCTCGGTGAGCGTGTTCTCGTTCCGGCCGTAGCTCAGGATCGTGCCGGGCCGGACCGCGAGCGTGTTGCACCCGCTCCCCCACTGCTCGCGCTCCTGGTTGGGACGGTGGGTGCCGCCGCAGAAGATCGGCTCCAGCGGCAGCTTCACCGCGCGGAGCGCCGCGAAGAAGTTCGGCATCTCACGCACGCTCGACTGGCCCTTCTTCCGGTGCAGGATCGCGAACCGCTCCGGGCCCACGAACGTCGGCGGGAAGACCAGGCAGAGCTCGTGGTCCACCTGGGTGAAGATCATGTCGAGGTGGATGGCCGTCGGGACCCGCGGCATCACCACCACGATCACGTCGGTGATCCCGGTGCGGGTGAACGCCACCTCGCAGAGCTGGTCGAGCGCCGCCGGGCTCGAGCGCTCGCTGAAGCCGACCACCAGCAGGTCTTCGCGCAGGACGTGGACGTCGCCCCCCTCGAGGGTGTAGTTGCTGCGCTTCTCCTCGGAGCCGTCGTACAGGAGGCCGTCGTTCCGGAGCGCCTCGTGGAAGCGGAAGAGCGCCTTCACCAGCAGCTCCTCGGTCCAGCGGACGCCGTACCGCATCGAGCCCACCACCGCGTGGGTCCCGACCACCATCCCGATGTCGCGGGGGAAGAAGAGGTTGGGGAGCGGCGGCAGCGCAAAGCCCACCTCGTTGAGCGCCCGCGCGATCGGCCCGCTCTCCTCCTCGGTCCCCTGCACCAGCAGCTTGACCAGTTCCTGCGGCGGCAGGGCGCCGAGCCGCTGGGCCAGCGGCTCCGACGGCACCACGTCCATCGTCTTCGAGATCAGGAACTCCCGCGCCTCCGGCTTCGCCAGCACCTCGCCCACCAGGTCGGTGATCTGGTACACCTTCGCGAACCGCTCCAGCACCGCCACGAACCGGTCGTGCTCCCGCTCGGCCAGCTCGAAGTCGATGATGTCGTCGTAGAGGTAGTCTTCGCGGGTGCCGGGCGTGACCGCCTGCAGCTCGCGCCCGGGGGTGTGCACGAGCACCGCCTCGAGCGGCGCGATCTCGGAGGTGATGTGGAGGGGCATGACGGAAAGGTAGCGAGGGGTGAGCGATTCGCTCACCCCCCGGCCTGGTCGCCCTGCTGACCTCACCCCTGTGCCCCTCTCCACGGTCGACTCCTCACCCCTGTCCCGTCTCCACGGTCGACTCCTCACCCCTGTCCCCTCTCCACGGTCGTGGAGAGGGGAACGCCAGATCAACTCCCCCTCTCCACGAACGTGGAGAGGGGGTCGGGGGGTGAGGAGAAGTGCGTGGAGAGGGGGTCGGGGGATGAGGAGAAGTGCGTGGAGAGGGGGTAGGGGGGTGAGGAGAAGTACGTGGACAGGGGTGAGGAGAAACGCGCTGGAGAGGAGGTCGGGGAGTGTGGAGACCGGGGTCGCCTACGCCTTGTGCCCGTTCGCCAACGCGTACGACAGCGCCTCGAGCTCAAGCGCGAGGTTCACGTTGCTCACGGTCACGTCGGCGGGGACGCTGAGGTTGATCGGCGCGAAGTTGAGGATGGCGCGGACGCCCGTCTTGACCAGCCGGTCGGTGAGGTCCTGCGCCACTTCCGCCGGCGTCACCAGCACGGCGATCTCCACCCGCTGGGCCGCGAGCGCTCGCTCGAGCTCGGCCACGTCCTGCACCGTAAGCCCGTTCCAGCGGTGGCCGATCTTGGCGGGGTCGGCGTCGAAGATGGCGACGATGTCGAAGCCGCGCTGCTTGAACCCTTTGTACTGGACCAGCGCCGACCCGATCTTCCCCGCCCCGATGAGCGCCACGTTGTAGCGCCGGCCGAGCCCCAGGATGTCGCGGAGCCGGGTGGCGAGCTCGGCCACGGAATAGCCCAGCCCACGCTTGCCGAACGAGCCGAAGAAGGAGAGGTCCTTCCGGACCTGGGCGGACGTGGTCCCGCCGCGCTGCGCCAGCGCGTCGGACGACACGGTGGCGAGCCCCTGGTCCTCGAACTCTTCCAGGAAGCGGAGATATAGAGAGAGACGGCGTACCGTCGAATCGGCGATCTTACGCATCGGAATTTGTGAAAGATTTCACAATATCGCCGGGAGGGGCGGGGTGCGTCAATGTCGGGCGGACGAGCGGTCAGACGGGCAGGCGGACCTGCGAGAGTGGGACCACGGAGAACACGGAGCGACACGGAGAAGCACGGAGAACCGCATTTGACGTGGTCGAGCAAGCGGAGCCCCGTTCGTTCGACCCCCACAATTGCGGTTCTCCGTGATTCTCCGTGCTCTCCGTGGTCCCGGCGGTTCTTACCCGGGCGAGATGCTGGCGGAGAGTCGGACCTAGGCTGGACTCTCGGAGCCAAGCTGCGCAGCGGCGAGCCGAAACAGCGTCACGAACTCCGCCGGCGAGAGCTCGCCGGGGCGGGCCGAGGGATCGGGGAGGTCGGGATGCGCGGTGACGAGCGCGGCCACCGCGTCGGCGCTCGCGCCGGTGAGCTCGCGCAGGGCGCGGGCGAGCTGCTTGCGGCGGAAGCCGAACATCCCGACCACGAAGCGCCGGAACGCCGCGACCTCGTCATCCCGCACCAGCGGCTCGGCGAGCGGGGTGAGCCGAAGCACCGCCGAGTCCACCTTGGGGACCGGATAGAACGCGCCGCGGGGGACGGTGAAGAGCTTCTCGACCTGGGCCACCGCCTGGACGCCCACCGTGAGCGCGCCGTACTCCGACGTCCCCGGCGCCGCCGCGACCCGCTCGGCGACCTCCTTCTGCACCAGGAAGACGACGCGCCGCGGCCGGGGCGGGGTGAGCGCCTTGTCGATGAGCGGCGACGTGATGTTGTAGGGGATGTTGCCGGCGACGAGGAAGTCGGGGCCCGCGAGCAGGCGCCAGTCGGCGGCGAGGGCATCGGCTTCGTGAGCTTGGAGCTGGGAGCTTGGAGCTCGGAGCTGGGAGCTGGGAGCTTGGAGCTCCAGGCTCCAGGCTCCGATCTCCGCCGCCAGCTCCCGATCCTTCTCGATGGCGACGACCTTCCCCGCGCGCTGGAGGAGTTCCCGCGTGAGCGCCCCCTTCCCCGGCCCGATCTCGAGCACGGTGTCGGCGGGCCCCGCCCCCACCGCGTCGGCGATGCGGGCGAGGATGCGGGGATCGGAGAGGAAGTTCTGGGAGAGGGACTTCTTGGGGCGACCCGCCACCGCTACCGCCGCATCACGAGCAGGGTCCGGTCGTCCTGCGGGCGCGCGGTCCAGGCGTCGGCCTCGGCGATCGCCGTCTCGACGATCCGCTCCGCCGGCTCGCTCCGATGGGCCAGGAGCAGCTGGTGGAGCCGCGCCTCGCCCCACGGGGTGTTGGCGGCGTTCCGCGCGTCGAGCAGGCCGTCGGTGCAGAGCACCAGCAGGTCGTCGGCCGCCCACGGCACGGTCCGCATCCGGATGCTCCCGCCGGTCGAGAGGCCGAGCGGGGGCGAGGTCGCGTCGAGGCGCTCGACCGCGCCGGCGGCGGTCACCTTCCAAGCGTACGGGTGCCCGGCGCTCGAGTAGTCGAGCCGGCCGCGCTCCGGATCGAGCACGCCGTAGAACACCGAGAAGTACATCTCGGTCCGCGCGAGCTCGGGGCCCAGGCTCTCGAACAGCGCCGTGAGCGTCTCGTCGGGCGTGGCGCCCGCGCCGGCGTGGATGCCGGCGGCGCTCATCACCAGCGCCATCACCAGCGCCGCCGAGAAGCCGTGGCTCGACACGTCGCCCAGCATCACGCCGACGCGCCCGCGGCCGAGCCGGGCGAAGGTGTAGAAGTCGCCGCCGACCGACTCGACCGGCCGGCACCGCGCCGCGACCTCGGCGTCGCCCTGGAGCACGGAGGGCGCGGGGAGCAGCCGGAGCTGGAGGTCGTGCGCCAGCTCGAGCTCGCGGCTCAGCCGCTGGCGCTGGAGGTCGCGCGCCACCAGCCGCACGTTCTCGATCGCGGCGCCGACCTGGTTGGCCACCGCGGCGACGAGCCGCCGCTCGGCGGGGGTGAAGGCGTCGTTCCCGATCCGGTCGGTGAAGTTGAGCACGCCGACGCAGCGCGCCGGGCTTCCGGGCGCGGCGTAGGTGACCGGGACCGACAGGAAGGCGCGGCCGACGTAGGTGCGCCCGTCGGGATAGCCCGGGCTCGCGCCGTCGCCCGGCGCGTAGGCGAACGGCCGGCGCTCGCGGAAGACCTTCGCGGCGATCGAGCGCGGGTCGGCGGTGGGGATCGGCCCGAAGCCCGCGGCGTCGTACCCGCGCGCCGCGTAGATCCGGAGGGTGTCCGACTCGACGTCGTGGATGAGCAGCGAGGCGCGGCGGGCCTGCAGCCGCTCGCTCAGCTCGCGCAGCATCGTCTGCGCCGCCTCGCGCGGGTCGAGCGCCTGGCCCAGCACCTCGCTGATGACGTAGAGCAGCTCGTTCTCGGCGGTGCGATCCTCGAGCGCCTCGCTGAGCCGCACCGCCTCGCGGCTCCGGCCGTACAGCTCCGCCACCACCGGCACCACCCATTCGGCCAGCGTCGCCCCCTCGCCCGGCGGGACGAGCGCGAGCTCGACCCAGAGGTCGGGCGTGTCGGGGCCGAGGCGGCTGAACCACGCCGTCCCGTCGGGGGTGTGCGCCTCCCCCTCGAGCCGGGGCACGGGGGGACGCCAACCCGGTTCCTGGCCGGTGACCAGCTCGAGCTCCCTGCCCCGTTCGCGCCACAGCCGCACGCGCCCGCGGGCGAGCGCGCCAAGGTGGTCGAGGAAGGTGTCGAGCCGCCCTACCGGCGGCGCAGTGTCATGCAGATGGAGTTCCCCTGCGGGTTGAACGCGACCTCGTCCGCGAGTTCGCGGATGATGAGGAGCCCCCGGCCGGTCTCGCGTTCGAGGACCTCCGGGTCGAGCGGCGGCACCACCGCGCGGGGGTCGAACCCCGCGCCGTCGTCGGTCACGTGGACGTGGACCAGGTCCATCGTGAGCTCGACGCGTACCGTCACCGCGCGGGCCGGGTCCTCGCGGAGCCCGTGGCGGATGGCGTTGGTGAGCGCCTCGCAGAGCAGGGTCTTGAGCCGGAACTCGAGCCGGCTCGTGAGGGGCGAGGGGGTGAGCCCCGCGCAGCAGTGGCGGGTCAGGAGCTCCGCCGCCTCGTGGACCACGTCGAGGTCGCCCGGCACCCGCACCGAGACCTCCACCGGGAGCTCCGGCGTGCGGCGGACGACGAGGCGGAGCGGGCTGGTCACCGGTTCAGAACGCGGCGAGCGCCTGCTTGAGGCCGTCGGTGATGGCGAAGAGGGTGTCGAGCTTGGTCAGCTCGAAGAGCGACCGCAGGTCCTCGTTGAGCCCCGAGAGCCGGAGCTCCCCGCCGGACTCGCGCACCTTCTTTGAGATCGACACCAGGGCGCCGAGCCCCGAGGAGTCGATGTACCCCGCTTGGGCGAAATCCAGCAGGAACTTCCGCTCGCCGTGGTCAAGCGCCTCCTGGATCAGCTGCTTGAGTTCCTGGCGGTTGCCGACGATCAGCTGGCCGTCGACGTGGATGACCATCACGCCGCTGTCCTTGCTGGCCGTAAATCCCATCGGTTCCTCCCCCTCAGGGGCTCTGTGGGCACTGGAGGGCGACCATCGCCGCCACCTCCACAATATCCCGCGCGGACGCTCCGCGCGAGAGGTCGCTCATCGGGCGGGCCAGGCCCTGCAGGATCGGGCCGATGGCGGTGGCACCGCCCAGGCGCTCGACCAGCTTGTAGGCGATGTTCCCGGCGTCGAGGTCGGGGAAGACCAGCACGTTGGCGGTCCCGCCGACCGGCGACCCCGGCGCCTTCCGCGCCGCCACCGCCGGCACCAGCGCCGCGTCGCCCTGCAGCTCTCCGTCCGAAACCACCTCCGGGTGCCGCTCCCGGAACAGCGCCGCCGCCTCGGCCATCTTCCGCACCCGGTCGCCGGCGGCGCTCCCCTTGGTACTGTAGGAGAGGAAGGCCACCCGGGGCTCGTCGCCCACCAGCTTCTTCCGGGCCAGCGCCGCCGCCCACGCGATGGCCTCGAGCTGGTCGGCGCAGGGCTCCGGGACCACGGCGCAGTCGGTGAAGGTGACGACCCGGCCATCGGGCACCACCATATAGAACGACGACGAGACCAGGGGGATCCCGGGCGCGGTCCCGAGGGCGAGGAGCCCGGCGCGGATCACGTCGCCGGTGGTGGCGACGGCGCCGGCCACGCAGCCGTCGGCCTCGCCGATGCCGACCAGCCCGGCCGCGAAGCGCAGGGGGTCGGCGGCGAGCGCGCGCGCGGCGTCGAGGTCGGGCACCTTGTCGGGCCGGCGCTGGTAAAGGTGCGCCGCCACCCGGGCGAGCCGCGGGTCCTCCGCCGGACGGATCCCCGCCCCGCCGATCACCGTCACCCGCGCGATCCCCCGCCGCTCGACCTCGGCCGCCGCCTCCGCGACCCGCGGGTCCTCCCCCTCGGCGAACACCAGCCGGGGCCGGATCCGCGCCGCGCGGACGAGGAGGTCCTCCCGGAAGCTCACCGCTTGAACTTCCGCGCCAGCGCTTCGCCGACGATCGGATGCACCAGGCCGCCGAGGCTGCCGCCGTGCTTCGCCACCTCGCGCACCAGCGAGGAGCTGAGATAGGTCAGGTCCACCGCCGGCACCAGGAAGACCGTCTCGAGGTCCTGGTTGAGCTGGCGGTTCATCAGCGCCATCTGGAACTCGTACTCGAAGTCGCTCACCGCGCGGAGCCCGCGCAGCACCAGCGTCGCCCCCTTCCGGCGGGCGAAGTCGGCGAGGAGTCCCTCGAAGCTCGTCACCTCGACCCGCGGGTCCTCTTCCAGGATCCCCCGCAGCATCGCAAGCCGCTCGTCGGTGCTGAACAGCGGCTGCTTGTTCGAGTTGACCGCCACCGCCACGACGAGCCGGTCGCAGAACGCCAGCGACCGGCGGACGAGATCCTCGTGCCCCTTGGTCGGCGGGTCGAAGGAACCGGGATAGATCGCGATTCGGGTCATGTTCGAAGTGGAGGTTCAGGTGGTGGAGGAAAGGCGCTATCCGCTATCCGTTATCCGCTATCCGATGACCCATGACGCACAACTCACGACCCACGACTCACGACTCACGACCCCCATAGACGAACGTCACTGCGCTGTCCCCGTACCGCCGGGTGTCGTCGCCGGCGACCGTTTCGGACGCCGCGTGCTCCACCGAGAGTATCCGCGCAAAGGGCGTCTGGCGGAAGAGGGCGACGATCCGGGCGGCGTCGCCGCTGGCGTAGGGCGGGTCGGCGAAGGCCAGGTCGTACGCCCCGGGGGCGAGCGCCTCGGCGAAGCGCATCGCGTCGCCGGTCTGGACGTCGCAGCGCTCGGCGACGTCGAGCGCCGCGATGTTCTGGCGCAGCGCGATGAGCGAGAGCCGGTGCCGCTCCACGAAGTCGCAGCTGCGCGCCCCGCGCGAGAGCGCCTCGAGACCGAGGGCGCCGCTGCCAGCGTAGAGGTCGAGCACCCGGGCGTCGGCCACCGCGGCGCCGAGGATGCTGAACCACGCCTCCTTGACCCGGTCGGCGGTGGGGCGCACCTGGTCGCCCCGGGGCATCGTGAGCCGGCGGCCGCCGAACTCGCCCGCGACGATCCTCACCGGGCCCCACCCTCGGCCGTCTCCGCACTTCGCCTCACCCCTGTCCCCGCTCCACGATGCCCTTCCTCACCCCCCGACCCCCTCTCCACATACGTGGAGAGGGGGAGCTGATCGTGGTCGTTCCCCTCTCCACGAACGTGGAG
>CAMLHU010000013.1 GCA_946479825.1 uncultured Gemmatimonadota bacterium | reverse complement strand
CCGGAACCTGCGCCAGCGGGTCATCACCTCGCCGACGGGATCGCGGGTCCAGAGCCCAAGGTCGAACGGCCGGCCGGTGATCCCCGCCACCACGCCGTATCGTTCCCGCCACTCGGCCAGCTCATACCGGGGGAACTCCCCGGGGGCCTCGGCCTCACGGACCACGGTGGACATCGTGTCCCCTGGGTCGGGCCTACTCGACCCGCTCGATGTCGGCGCCGAGGGCCTTGAGCCGCTCCCCGATGCGCTCGTAGCCGCGCTCGATCTGGCCGATGTTGTTGATGACGCTCTTGCCCTCGGCGCAGAGCGCGGCGAGCAGCATCGCCATGCCGGCCCGGATGTCGGGGCTCTCCACCGTCCCCCCGCGCAGACGCGCAGGGCCGGAGATCACGGCGCGATGCGGATCGCAGAGGACGATCTGGGCGCCCATCCCGATGAGCTTGTCGACGAAGAAGAGCCGGCTCTCGAACATCTTCTCGTGGATGAGCACCATCCCGGCGCACTGGGTCGCGACGACGATCGCGATGCTCATCGCGTCGGCCGGGAACGCGGGCCAGGGCCCGTCCTCGAGCTTGGGCACGTGGCCGCCCAGGTCGGGACGGATCCGGCGCTCCTGGTCCGCGTCCACGATGAGCTTGTCGCCCTCGAGCCGCGGACGGATGCCGAGCCGGTCGAACCCCATCAGCGTGGCGCGGAGGTCGTCGCCCCGGACGCCGTCGATGACGAGTTCGCCGTTGGTCACCGCGGCGAGGCCGAGGAAGCTCGCGATCTCGATATGGTCGGGCCCGATGGTGTATTCCCCGCCCCGGAGCTCGCGGCGGCCTTCCACCGTATACACGTTCGAGCCGATCCCTTCGATGGACCCGCCCAGCGCGTTGAGGAAGCGGGCCAGGTCCTGGACGTGCGGCTCGTGGGCGCTGTTCCGGAGGACGGTGCGCCCCTCGGCCAAGGCCGCCGCCATCAGCGCGTTCTCGGTAGCAGTGACGGAGGGTTCGTCGAGGAAGATGTCGGCGCCGCGGAGGCCCTTCCGCGCCTCGAGCTCGTAGCGGTCGCCGATGGTGAGCACCCCGCCCAGCTGCTCCAGCGCGAGAAAGTGGGTGTCCATCCGCCGTCGGCCGATCACGTCGCCGCCGGGGGGCGGGAGCTGCACCTGCCCGAACCGGGCCAGGAGCGGACCGGCCAGGAGGATGGACGCCCGGATCTTGGCGCAGAGCGCCGGGTCGAGCGGCTTGGGGCGGGCGGGGCGGCCGTCCACCTGGACGCTGTTGGTGGCGAGCCACTCCACCCGGGCGCCGAGGTCCTCGAGGATCGCGACCAGGATCTCGACGTCCTTGATCCGCGGCACGTTGTGCAGGGTGACCACGCCGTCGGCGAGCAGGGTCGCGGCGAGGATCGGGAGGGCGGCGTTCTTGTTGCCGGCCGGCCGGACGGTGCCCGCGAGGGGTTTGCCGCCGGTGACGAAGAAACGGGGAGCCATGGGCAGAAGCTTCCGTGGTCCGGGGCGGCGGGTCAAGTAGGCGCGGCGGATCCGTGCGCGGCGTGTTGCGCGGGCTCCGGTCCCGGCGACAGATTCACACCGAGTTCATCACCGCGTCACCCGCCGGGGCCACATTCCTCGGGAGGCCGACGCGCTCGGCCCTGACCCGGATGCGTGCGTATGACCGCCTGGCAAGCCACCGTCGCCGCCCTCTCGCTGCTCGTGATCGCGCTCTCGTTCCTCGCGATCGCCGTGGCGGTGTTCCTCGCGTCGCGCAAGGCGGCGGTCGAGGCGCGGCAGCTCTCCCAGACCCTCGCCGCGCTGCAGCAGGACCTCCGCCCGGTGCTCGGCAGCGTCAAGGGCGTGACCGACGCGGGCCAGGAGATGACCGACCTGGTCCGCCGTGAGGTCGAGGGGTTCGCCGCCACGTCGATGCGGATCCGGAACACCGCCGACACCGCGGTCAACACCCTGGCCGACCGGGTGCGCGACCTCGACGCGATCTACGAAGTGCTGTACCACGAGATCGAGGAGACCGCCCTCGACCTCGGCACCGTGCTCCGCCGCACCCGGCGCCCGAAGGGGCTGCTCGGCCGGATCAAGCGGCTGATCGGGGCCTGATGCGGGGCGCGGCGGCCCGCCGGTTCGCGACCCGCGCCGCGGTCGCCTTCGTCGCGATCGCGGCGATCGGGCTGGCGCACCCGCACCACCTGTTCGCGTGGACCCCGGGGACGCACATCTACCTCGCGGAGGAGGTGCTGCAGCGGCTGCAGCTCCTTCCCGCCGCGATCGGGGACCTGCTCCGCGCCTTCCCGTACGACTTCCTCTACGGCTCCATCGCCGCCGACACCAGCTTCGCCAAGAAGTACGCGCCGGCCGGGCGCCATCCGCACGCCTGGCACGTGGCGCAGGAGATCCACGACCGGGCGCCGAGCGACGCCCTCAAGGCCTTCGGCCTCGGCTACCTGTCCCATCTCGCCGCCGACGTGGTGGCGCACAACTACTTCGTGCCGCGCCAGCTCGTGCTCTCCCGCGGGCCGTCCGGGGTGGCGCACGCATACTGGGAGGCGCGGGTGGAGACGGTGGTGGGCACCCACTACTCGCGCTCGGCCACCGACCTGCTCCGGATGGACCACGACCGCGCCGACCAGCACCTCGACACGATCCTCTCCCCCACCCTCTTCAGCGTCCCCACCAACCGGAAGATGTTCCGGGGGATGGTGCGGCTCACGGAGCAGCGGGCCTATCAGGCGACGATCCGGATGGCGGAGGAGTACAGCCGCTGGCCGCTCGCCGACGAGGACATCGAGCGGCACATGGACCGCTCGCTGGACCACGTGATCCACGTGCTCAAGGGAGAGGATGCCGACGTCCGGCTGGCGGACCCCTCGGGATACGCGGCCCTCGCGCGGGCGCGCGAGGTCCGGCGTGAAGGGTTCAACGGCGGCTACCGGGGCAACCAGCGCCGCGTGATGGAGGACGCCGAGGAGGAGTTCGGCCTCCGGAAGTAGTCCGGCGCGGGCGGTCAGCCGCCCAGCTTCTCCCGCAGCAGTGCGCCGACGCCCTTGGGGTCGGCCTTCCCGCCGCTCAGCTTCATCACCTGTCCCACGAAGAAGCCCATCAGCTTCTGCTCCCCGCCGCGGTAGCGCGCCACCTCGCCAGGGTTGGCGGCGAGCGCCTGGTCCACCCACCCCGCGAGGGCGCCGGCGTCGCCCACCTGGCGAAGGCCCAGCCGGTCGGCCACCGCTTCCGGGGCGTCCGGCACGGTGCGCATCTCGGCGAACACCTTCCGCGCCGACGCGTGGCTCACCGCGTTCCCCTGCACCAGCCCGATCAGCGCCGCGAGCCGGGCGGCGGCGACCTCGAACCGACCGGTCTCCTTCCACGCCGAGATCACGTCGCCCATCACCCAGTTGGCGGCGAGCTTGGGCTCGGCGCCGGCGGCCACGACGTGCTCGAAGTAGTCGGCCAGGGCGGGTTCGCCCGTCAGCACGCCGGCGTCGTAGGCCGGGATGCCGTACCGGGCCATCAGCCGGTCGCGCTTGGCGGCCGGCAGCTCGGGCAGCTCGTCCTTCCGCTCGGCGATCCACGCCGCGGAGAGCACGAGGGGCGGGAGGTCGGGATCGGGGAAGTAGCGGTAGTCGTGGCTCTCTTCCTTCGAGCGCATCACCTTGAGCGAGTCGCTGGCGGCGTTGTAGAGCATCGTCACCTGCTCCACCTTGCCCCCCGCCTCGAGCACCTCGACCTGGCGCGCGCGCTCGAGCTCGAGCGCCCGCTCCACGTTGGCGAACGAGTTCAGGTTCTTGATCTCGGTCTTGGTGCCGAACGGCGTGCCCGGGGGGTGGATGGAGAGGTTCCCGTCCACGCGCAGCGACCCCTCCTCCATCGAGCAGTCGCTGACCCCGGCGAACAGCAGGATCTGCCGGAGCGTCGTGAGGTACGCCCGCGCCTCCGCCGGGCTCCGGAGGTCGGGCTCGCTCACGATCTCGGCGAGCGGCACGCCGGCCCGGTTGAGGTCGATCGCCGTCATCCCGGGGACGCGGTCGTGGACGCTCTTCCCGGAGTCTTCCTCGAGGTGGAGCCGGGTGACCCCGATCCGGAGCCGGCCGCGGTCGGCACTGTCGATCTCCACCCAGCCGTGGGTCGCGAGCGGCCGATCGAACTGGGAGATCTGGTACCCCTTCGGCAGGTCGGGATAGAAGTAGTTCTTCCGGGCGAAGACGCTCCGCTCGTGCACCGTGCAGTTGAGCGCCAGGGCCCCGAGCGTCGCCAGTCGCACGCCCTCAGCGTTCGGCGCCGGGAGCGCGCCCGGCAGGCCGAGGCAGACCGGACAGACGTTGGTGTTGGGCGCGTCGCCGAAGGCGGCCGAGCAGCCGCAGAACATCTTGGACCGGGTCTTGAGCTGGACGTGGACCTCGAGCCCGATGATCGTCTCCCAGGTCATCACCGCACCTCCGCCTTGGCGTCGGTCGCCCGTTCGACGGCCGCGGCGGCCGCGAGCATCCGGGCCTCCTGCCACATCGGGGCGATGAGCTGCGCGCCGACCGGCAGCCCCGCTGCCCTGCCGACCGGAAGGCTCATCGCCGGGTGGCCGGAGAGCGACGACGGGCAGACGAAGATGTCGGCCAGGTACATCGCCACCGGGTCGGCGGTCTTTTCGCCGGCCCGGAACGCCGGCGTCGGCGTGGTCGGGGTGAGCAGCAGGTCCACCCCCGCCCCGAACACGCGGTCGAAGTCCTGGGCGATGAGCGTGCGCATCTGCTGGGCCCGGCGGTAGTAGCCGGCGCCGTACCCGGCGCTCAGCACGTAGGTGCCGACGAGGATGCGGCGCCGCACCTCGGGCCCGAAGCCGCGGCCGCGGGTGTCGCGGTACATCCGGCCCAGGTCGGCGCCGGTGCCGCCGCCGCGGGGCCCGTAGCGCACCCCGTCGAACCGGGCCAGGTTGGCGGCCGCCTCGGCCGGCGCCACGATGTAATAGGTCGGGACGGCATGGCCGGTGTGGGGCAGCGAGACCTCGCGCACCGTGGCGCCGAGCGCCTTGACCTGCGCGATCGTCCGATCGAGGCCGGCGCGGACCCCCGGATCGAGGTCGGCCGGGAAGTATTCGGCCGGGAGCCCGATGGTGAGCCCCCGCAGGTCGCGGCGCGGCTCCTCCAACGTAAGCGGCGGCCGGTCGGCGGTGGTGGCGTCGAGCGGGTCGTGCCCGCTGATGACCGCGAGCACCCGGGCGACGTCGTCCACCCGCTCGCCGAAGGGCGAGATGCAGTCGAGCGACGACCCGAACGCGACGAGCCCGTACCGGCTCACCCGGCCGTAGGTCGGCTTGAGGCCCACGACGCCGCAGAAGCTCGCCGGCTGGCGCACCGAGCCGCCGGTCTCCGAGCCGAGCGCCACCGGCGTCACGCCGGCGGCGACCAGCGCAGCCGAGCCACCCGACGAGCCACCGGGCACCCGGTCGGGAGCGAGGGGGTGCTTCACCCGCCCGAACGCCGACCACTCCGTCGAGCTTCCCATCGCGAACTCGTCGAGGTTCGCCTTGCAGGCGATGAACGCGCCGGCCTCGCGAAGGCGCCGGACGGCGGTGGCCTCGAACGGGCTCACGTATCCGTCGAGGATCCGCGAAGCGCAGGTGGTGGGGAGGTCGAGGGTCGCGATGTTGTCCTTGACCGCGACCGGCACGCCGGCGAGCCGCCCCTTGGCCGCCGCGCGGTCGATCCGGCCCGCCTCACGCCGGAGGTATTCGGGGCTCCACTCGAGCGCGGCGTTGAGCTCGCGGCGGTCGGCGGCGAGGAGCAGCTCCTCGACGTGCTGCGCGGCCCGTTCGGCAGTGGTGCGCCCGGTGCGCACCGCCTCGCTGATGTTGCGGACCGCGCTCATTCGCCGGACTCCTGGGCGGCGAGGCGCGGCACCACGTAGAGGCCCTGGCGGAAGTCGGGCGCGAGCATCTCGGGGGTCCGCGCGAGCGCCTGCGGCGCGACGACGTCGTCGCGGAGCGCGACGCGGTCCGGCCCGGCGATATGCAGCGGCGTGTCGGCGGGGACGTCGGCCCGCTCGAGCTGCGCGACGAAGCCGACGATGCGGTCGAGCTGCCCGGCGAGCGCCTCGGCCTCGGCGTCGGAGACGGCGAGCTCGGCGAGCCCCGCGATATGGCGGATGGTGTCCCTGCTGATCGTCATGCGCTCTCCCAGTCCCGGTCGCGCTCGAGCCCGGCGTAGGCCACGAGCAGCTGCTTGGTCCCCACCTCGGCGTCGTCGAACTGGACGGTCACCTTGAGGTCGCGGCCGGCGCCCGCCAGGCCGAGGATGGCGCCGCTCCCGAACTTGCGGTGCTTCACCCGCTCGCCCTTGACGTAGCGCGGCGCGTCTTCGTTGGCCTCTTCCGGCGCGGGCGCGGCCGGCGTCGCCGCCGGCAGCGCGGTGGTCCCCATTCCGCCGAGCCCGGCCGATGAGCGGATCGCCCCGGACCGCCCGCTCCACCCGCCCCCCGTGCGTCCGGCCGCCGCGGCGCTCCAGCCCATCGCGCCGGTGCGCTTTTCCTCCACGACCTCGGGCGGGAGCGCGCGGAGGAAGCGGCTCGCGACCCCGGGGATGAGCTGCCCGCCGCGCCGGCGTGAGCGCGCCCAGGTGATGAACAGCTTGTCGCGCGCCCGGGTGATCCCGACGTACGCCAGCC
This sequence comes from uncultured Gemmatimonadota bacterium, assembly GCA_946479825.1. The sequence continues at coordinate 9,399 of CAMLHU010000013.1, read as the reverse complement.
GCCGCTCTTCCTCGACCCCGTCCGGCGTCTCCATCGCGCGGGCGAGCGGGAAGAGGCCGTCCTCGAGCCCGCCCATCACCACCACCGGCCATTCGAGCCCCTTGGCCGTGTGGAGCGTCATGAGGGTCACGCCGTCCTCGGACCCCGCGATCTTGTCCTGGCCGGTGAGGAGCGCCGCCTCCTCGAGGAAGCGTTCGAGCGGCGTCCCCTCGGCCTCGCCGTCGACGACTTCTTCCGACCACTCGGCCGCGCCGGCGACGAGCTCGCGCACGTTCTCCCAGCGCTCCACGCCCTCCGGCCCTTCGTCCGTCAGGAACTGCTCGTACCCGATCGCCTCGATCAGCGATTCGAGGACGCGGGCGGGCGCCTCGACCACCGCGCTCGCCGTGGCGCGATCGACGATCTCGGCGAACGCCTGCAGGGCGCTGCGGACGTTGGGGCGCAGGTCCGGGATGCGGTCGCCGGCGCGCGCCACCTCGAGGAGCGGCTTGCCCCACAGACGGCCGACGTCCTGCACCTGGCTCAGGCTGGTGTCGCCAATGCCGCGCTTGGGAACGTTGACCGCGCGGAGGAACGCCTCGTCGTCGCGCGGGTTGGCCACCAGGCGGAGGTAGGCGAGCAGGTCCTTGACCTCGCGCCGGTCGTAGAAGCTGATGGCGCCCACGATGCGGTACGGCACCCCGGCCCGGCGGAGCGCCTCTTCGAAGGCGCGGCTCTGGGCGTTGGTGCGATACAGCACCGCCATCTGCTTCCAGTCCCAGTCGTCGCGCCGCGCGCGGAGCTCCCGCACGACCCACTCGGCCTCGTCGCGCTCGTCGGCGGCCGCCACCACCGTCACCGCCTCCCCGCCCCGCCGCGTCGTGCGGAGCGTCTTCCCGATGCGGCCGCGGTTCTCGGCGATGACGGCGTTGGCGGCGTCGAGCACCACCTGGGTGGAGCGGTAGTTCTCCTCGAGGCGCACGATGCGGCTCGCCGGGAAGTCGCGCTGGAACTCCTGCATGTTCCGCACGTCGGCGCCCCGCCAGCCGTAGATGGACTGGTCGTCGTCGCCCACGGCGAAGACGTTGCCGTGCCGGCCCAGGAACCGCACCAGGCGATACTGGGCGGCGTTGGTGTCCTGGAACTCGTCCACCAGGATGAACTGGAACCGCTCCTGCCAGGCCGCGAGGCGATCGGGACGGTCGTGGAAGAGCCGGACCGGGTGGAGGAGCAGGTCGTCGAAGTCCATCGCGTTCTGCTCGCGCAGCGCCGGCCCGAGCCGCTCGTAGACGTCGGCCGCCACCGTCACGAGCCGGTCGAACCCCGCCTGCGCCCGCAGCTCGGAGGGTTCGGTCATCCGGTTCTTGGCCCCGGAGATGATCCCCGCCACCGCCCGGGGGGTGAACTTCTTCTTGTCGTGGCCCAACTGGTCGAGGAGCCGCCCCACCAGCGCGTTGCGGTCGTCCTCGTCGTAGATCGTGAACTGGCGCGAAAAGCCGAGGTGCTCCGCCTCGCGGCGCAGCAGGCGCGCGGAGAGCGAGTGGAAGGTCCCGATCCAGAGGCCGGTCGGGTCGCGGTCGAGGAGCCGGCCGACCCGTTCCTTCATCTCGCCGGCGGCGCGGTTGGTGAACGTCACCGCCAGGATCCGCTCGGGCGGCACGCCGTGCTCCTCGATCAGCCGGGCGATGCGCAGCGTGAGCACCCGGGTCTTCCCCGATCCCGCGCCCGCGACCACCAGCAGCGGCCCCTGGACGTGCTCGACCGCCTCCCGCTGGGCGGGATTCAGTCCGGCGAACGCGTCGAGGAGGTGGGCTGACACGCGAGCAAGGTAAACGGGGGAAGCTGAACGGTGAACGGGGCCGGCCGCCCGTTCATCGCCGACGGGTCATCGGTCGCCCGGCACGACGGCCCATTCGCCGGTCCCCGACGGGTGGTGCGGCAGCCGGATGACGAACGTGGCACCGGCGTCGGACGGCACCAGCTCGAGCGACCCGCCGTGGCTGTCCTCGATCACGCGGCGCGCGAGGGCGAGTCCGATCCCCCACCCTCCCGGCTTCGTCGTCGTGCCGGGATCGAACAGCGTGCGCCGAAGCTCCCGCGCCACTCCCGGCCCGTCGTCGCGGACCAGCAGCGTCGCCTGGCCGTCGCGCATCCCGGCCTCGAGGGTGATGGTGCCCGGGCGACCGTGCAGCGCGTCGATCGCGTTCTTGACCAGCGCCTCGAGCACCCACTCGAGGAGGATCGGGTCGCCCAGCACGTGGGGCCCGGCGCCCGCCGCCTCGACCCGGATCTCGATCGGGTTGGCGTGGCGCGGCAGCCGCGGCCGGTAGTACTCGGCCACCCGGCTCGCCAGCGCGCCCAGGCCCACCGGATTCCGCGCCGCCGGCCGGCCGATCCGCTCGAACCGCCGCGCCACCCGCTCAAGCCGCTCGGCGTCGGCCTCGAGGTGCTCGGCCAGCCCCGCCGGCGGCACGCCGCCCTGGCGCACCTGCTCCACCCATCCCTGGAGACTGGTGAGCGGGGTGCCCATCTGGTGCGCAGCCTCGCGGGCCATCGCCACCCAGAGCCGGTCGCGCTGCGCCGACATCCCGCTCCGATACGCGAACCACGCCACCCCCACCATCACCAGGATGGTGAGCGCCTGCAGCAGCGCGAGGGTGACGAGCTGGCGTTCGGCCGGGAGCGGGCCGTAATGGACGGTGCCCAGGAGCTCGGTGGCGACGGGCGGGTTGTGGCGGTCGAGCTCGTCGGCGTAGGCCCGGACCCGCGGGTCGTCGAGGCGGGCCTGGAACGGCAGGTTGGCGGCGGCGGTCACCCGGCCGGTGCCGTCCGTCACCACGAGGGGGATCCCCTGCTTCCGGACCATCTCGCCGAGCCGAAGGAGCGCGTCGGTCTCGGCTCCCGGCCGGGGATCGTTGAGCCCGGCGAAGACGCCGGAGAACAGGGTGCTGATGGCGCGGGCGTCGGAGCCCATGTGGCGGGAGACCAGCCAGCTGGTCCCCGCGCTCAGGCCCGCGAGGAGCGCCACCAGGAGCACCACCGAGGTGGGGGCCCAGCGGCGCAGCGCGTCCCTACGCACGGGGCACGAGCCGGTCCGCGCCGAAGTACGGCCGGAGCGCCGGCGGGATGACCACGCTGCCGTCGGCCTGCTGGTGGGTCTCGAGGAGGGCGATGATGGCCCGGGGGAAGGCGACGCCCGACGCGTTGAGCGTGTGGACGAACTCGGGCTTCGCCTTCGCGTCGGCCCGGAACCGGAGGCCGGCCCGCCGGGCCTGGAAGTCGGTGAAGGTGCTCGAGCTCGACACCTCGAGCCAGGTGCCCACGCCCGGAGCCCAGACCTCAAGGTCGTAGGTCTTGGCCGACGAGAAGCCGGTGTCGCCCGCCGCGAGCAGCACCACGCGGTATGGCAGCTCGAGCGCCTGGAGGACCGCCTCGGCGTGCGCGGTCATCTTCTCGTGCTCCGCCGGCGAGTCCTCCGGCCGCACCAGCCGCACCAGCTCCACCTTGTCGAACTGGTGGACGCGGATCAGGCCCCGGGTGTCCTTGCCGTGGGCCCCCGCCTCGCGCCGGAAGCAGGGGGTGTACGCCGTGTACGCGACCGGCAGCGCCGCGCCGTCGAGGATCTCGTCCCGGTGGATGTTGGTCACCGGGACCTCGGCCGTCGGGACGAGGAAGAAGTCGTCCGCCGGCGTGGCGTAGACGTCCTCCTCGAACTTCGGGAGCTGGCCCGTGCCCGTGAGCGTCGCACGATTCACGAGCAGCGGCGGGCTCACCTCGGTGTACCCGTGGGTGCGGGTGTGGAGGTCGAGCATGAAGTTCATCAGCGCGCGGACCAGCCGGCTCCCGGGGCCGGTGAACAGCGGGAACCCGGAGCCGGTGATCTTGGCGCCGCGCGTCAGGTCGAAGAGACCGAGGGCCGCGCCGAGGTCCCAGTGGGCCTGCGGCGTGAAGCCGAAACTCGGCGCCTCGCCCCAGGTCCGCACCACGCGGTTGGCGCTCGCGTCGCCGTCGGGGACCTCGGGGAGCGGAGTGTTGGGGACCCGCAGAAGGATCGCCTCGAGGGCCGCGTCGACCTCGCGGACCTCGGCGTCGAGCAGCTTCACCCGCTCGCCGGAGGCCTTGAGCGAGGCCAGCAGGTCGTCGGCGGGGGCCCCGGCCTTCTTCCGGCGCGCCACTTCTTCGTTGGCGGCGTTGCGTTCGGCCTTGAGGGTCTCCACCGCGGTGAGCCGCTCGCGGCGCCGGGCGTCGAGCGCCAGGAGCTCGTCCACGGTCGCGACCAGCGACGGATCCCGGCGCCGCGCGAGGGCCGCGCGCACGCCGTCCGGATCCTGCCGCAGGCGCTTGATGTCGAGCACAGGCGCCTCAGTTGGTCGGGAGACCGGGCGACAGGTTGTGGTACCCGCAGTTGACGTCCGCGGTGACGCGGAAGGTGATCGTCCGGAGCGAGTCGTCGAAGGAGAGGATCTCGAGCTTGCCGTAGGTCGGCGAGGCGACGGTCGAGCAGACGATGGCCGAGCGCGCGTAATAGACGTCGCCCGGGGCCACCACGAACGCCGAGTCGCTGGTGTAGCCGTTGATCAGCGCGGTGGTGATCGAGTCGAACGGGATCGCGGCCTTGCTGAGCCCCGGGTTGGTGCTCGCCGCCGGGACCAGGCCCAGGACCTCCGTGGTGAGCAGCTCGTGCTGGCCGTTCACCACGTCGTAGGCGAAGTCGAAGTTCGAGCTCAGGTCGGTCCGCACCGTGGTGTTGTTGGCCACCGAGAAGGCGCTCGGCGTGGTGAGCGCGCTGCCGTGGAGCGCCCCCAAGGTGACGGTGTCCACGGTGTTGGCGATGGACGCGGGGGCGCGGAGGTCGGTGATCCCGCACCCCGCGACGGCGGCCGCGGCGACGAGCGAGAACGCAAGGGAAAGTGGGCGCATCGCGCGAAGGTTAAGGCCGGGTCCGAAGTGGGTCAACCCGGCGTCATTGCTTGACTTCCGCCTTAGCGGCCCGTACGTTCCGCCGAGTTTCCCATCCCCCAGGAGACCGTCGATGGCGGGCCTGCGCGAAGTCGTCCGAGCGCTCCTCGAGCGCCCCGGAGTGGAGGCGGTGGCCGTGGTGAGCGGCGACGGCCTGGTGATCGACCACGCCGCCAAGGGCGCCTTCGACGCCGAGACGGTCGCGGCGCTCGTCCCCGGCATCATGCAGAACGCCCGGCGCCTCGGCGACACCGCCGCCCGCGGCCCGCTCGGCACCGGAGTCCTCGAGTTCGACGGCGGGCTGGCGGTCCTCTCCGGCCTGGGCCCCGACTCGATCCTGCTCGTCCTCGCTGGCGCGGCCGCCAACATCGGCGACCTCCTGTTCGACCTCCGCACTCACCGGCCGGCGCTCCAGCAGCTCGGGTAACTCGGGCGCGCGCGCCGCGGGGCCGGCCGCCTCCGCCCGCCGATCGCGATCCCCCGGCGCCCCGAGCCCCGACCGACCTCCCCCACCGACCTCTTCGTCATGTCATCCTGGGCCATCATCCTCGCCGGCGGATCCGGCACCCGGTTCTGGCCCCTCAGTTCCCCCGCCCTCCCCAAGCAGCTGCTGCCGCTGGCCTCGGACCGGCCGCTGGCCATCGAAGCGCTCGAGCGGCTCGACGGGCTCGTCCCGCGCGACCACGTCCTGCTGGTGACCGGCGCCGCCCTCGCGGAGCCGCTGCAGCGGGCGCTGGGCCTCCCCGCCTCGAACGTGCTGGTGGAGCCGCGGGCGGCCTCGACGGCGCCGGCGCTGGCCTGGGCCACCGCCGAGGCGGGCCGGCGCGACCCGGGCGCGGTCGTGCTGTCGGTGCACGCCGACTGGGCCGTGCGCGACCCGGCCCGGTTCCGCGTCGCGGCGGCGCGGGCGCTCCAGGTGGCGGCGGCCGACGACGTCCTGGTCACGGTGGGGATCGTCCCCACCCGCCCCGAGACCGGATACGGCTACATCGTGCCGGGCGACCCGATGACCGGAGACGCCCGCCGGGTGGCCCGTTTCACCGAAAAACCCGACGCCGCCACCGCGGCCGCCCTCATCGCCGGTGGGGCCCTCTGGAACAGCGGGCTCTTCGCCTGGACCGCGGCGCGGCTCCGCACCGAGCTCGAGGCCCACACCCCTGAACTCAGGGGCTCCCTCCCCGCGCTCGACCGGGGCGACGTGGCGGGGTTCTTCCGGGCGGTCACCCCGGTCTCGATCGACGTCGGCGTCCTCGAGCGGAGCGAGCGCGTGGCCGTGGTGCCCGGCGACTTCCCCTGGGACGACGTCGGCACCTGGGATGCGCTGCCCCGGGTCCGCGGCGCCGGTCCGCACGACAACGTGACCCACGGCCCGGTCCATCTCGACGACGTCGAGGGTTCGGTGGTGTGGAGCGACGGCGACCCCATCGTCGTCCGCGGCGTCCGTGACCTCGTGATCGTCCACGCCCACGGGCGGATCCTGGTCGTGCCGAGGGCGGAGGCCGCGGCGCTCAAGCGGACGCTCGACGCCCTTCCCCGCGACGTGCTGGAGCTCCCGTGACCCCTCCGCTCTACCTCCTCGAGCCCGACGCCCCGGCGCCGAATTGGCTGCCGTTCGCCGGCGTCCGGCCGGTCTGCGAGCTTCGCGCGGGCGCCTGGCGCATCCGCGAGCGTTGGGAAGGCGCGCTCGGCCTCGAGTCGGCCGGGATCCTCGGCGCGCACGTGGCCGGCTTCCACGAGTTCGACGAACCCGCCGTGCAGCCGACGCGGGCGGTGGACGGGCCCGCCGTCGTCGCGGCCAGCTGGTTCGCGCCCTCCGGGACCCCGCCCGAACTCGGCGACTCGACCCGCCGCCTGGTGCACGAGGGGACCACCGTCGCGTGGATCGTCCCGGCGGGGCGACGCTGGGAGGGCCCCGACGACGCCGGCGACGCCGCCGAGATCGACGGACTCCTGCTCGCCGGGGCCTGGGACCTCGTCACCGCGCTCGAGCACCTGCTCCCCGCCGACTGCGCCGACGCGGTGGCCCAGGCCCGGGTGTCCCTGCCCGACGACGTGATCATCCTGGGTGACCCGAGCGACCTCGTGGCGCTCGACGCCGTCGTGGAGCCCGGCGTGGTGTTCGACCTGCGCCACGGCCCCGTCGTGATCGAGACCGGCGCCGAGGTGCGGAGCGGCACCCGGCTCGAAGGCCCCTGCTTCGTGGGCCCCGGCGCCCGCGTGCTCGGCGGGTTCATCCGGCATTCGGTGCTCGGGCCCCGCTCCGTGGTCCGCGGCGAGGTGGCGGCGAGCGTGTTCCTCGGCTACGCCAACAAGGGCCACGACGGTTTCGTCGGCCACAGCGTGCTCGGCCACTGGGTCAACCTCGGCGCCGGCACCACGACGTCGAACCTCAAGAACACCTACGGGCAGGTGCGCCTCGACCTCCCTGGCGGCAAGGTGGACACCGGCCGCCAGTTCCTCGGCACGCTCTTCGGCGACCACGCCAAGACCGCGATCGGCACGATGCTCACCACCGGCACCGTCGTGGGCGCCGGCGCCAACGTCTTCGGCGACGGCGCGCCGCCCAAGTACGTGGCACCGATGAGCTGGGGACACGCCGGGCGCGAGCGGATGCGCGAGGAAGGCTTCCTCGCGATCGCCGAGCGGGTGATGCCGCGGCGCGACGTCGAGGTCACTCCGGCCCGCCGGTCGGCGCTCGAGGGGATGTACCGGCGCGTCACCGCCTGATCGCTCACAGTGCCCGGAAATGCGCGCGGCCCCTTGCGGGGCCGCGCGTTGCGTTCCGCCACCCGCGAGGGTCAGCGGAGCGGAACGGTGAGCCCGACCAGCCACGCGATGTTCTGTTGCGCCATCAGGTCGGTCGAATGCCCGAAGAACCCGTAGGAGAACTCGGCCCGGCCGCCCACCCGTCCGGCGAGGTGGAACCGGCCGCCGACGGCCACCAGGGCCCCGGCGCGGGTCTGGCTGCCGATGCCGGCGCCGTCGAAGAAGCTCACCTGGCCCCCGGCGGCGGCGTACCACACGCGATCGAAGGCATAGTCCGCGCGGGCGCTCACCAGGATGGACGAGAGTTTCGGCGCGCCGTTGTTCCCCGAGAAGCTGTGGTAGTCGAGCGCCGGCTCGACGGCCCAGCGCCCGTGCAACGGGACGATGCCGAACAGCGACGGCGGCGTGGCGAGCCCCTCGAGCGCCAGCGCGCTGTTGGACCCGATGAGCGGCGCGCTGAAGGTGCCGAACGACCCGCCGTTGCCCGGCAGGTACGAGCTGACGTAGCCGCCGGCGATCCCGACCGCCGGCTGCCAGTAGGCCTGCGGAGCGCGGGCCGCGGCGACCGGGCGCCGCTGGGCGGCCAGGGGCATCCCCGTCACCAGCACGACGGCCGCCAAGGCCAGGAGGATCTTCGACATGGATCGGTCCTTTCGTGGATGCGAGGCGGTCACTTGAGGCTCGTCGAGATGCCGAACGACAGGCCGTACAGCGTCTGCTTCGGCAGGAGGTGGCTCTTGGGCCGGTCGTTCACGAAGCCCTCGAACCGAAGGTGCAGCGTCCGGGTCACCGCCAGGCGGTAGCCGGCCTTGGCCTGGATCCCCCCGCCGGCGTTCTCCGTGCCGCCGACGCGGACGAAGGACAGCGTGGCGCCGATCCCGGCGTAGACGTGCGTCGTGAACGCGTAGTCGGCCGTGAGGCCCGTCTCCCACGCGGTCGATCCGCCGCCGGCCTGCAGGTCGGCCAGACCGAGTTCCGGGGAGAGCGCGAGCCTTGCCGTGAGGGGGATGACGGCGAACAGCGGCGCGCGCGACCCCAGGCCATCCACCAGGTTGGGCGAGCCCGGCAGGTCGGCAAAATCGTAGCTGCTGCTGGGATCGACCTTGAGGTGGGTCCAGCCGCCCCGGATCCCGATCTCCGGTTCCCACATGTTCTGTGCGCGGAGCGGCACGGCGGCCACGAGCAGCGCGCCGACCACCGCGGTCAACCGACGAATGCCCACTGGTCCCTCCGGTAGGTGTAAGTGACGGGGACGAGCGTACCCGACGCTCGACCCTTCGTCCGTGCGCTGCGTCACACTCCGGCCCGACCGTGCCGAATGCACCGCCCCACCGGTATCTTGCAACCCGTGCATTCGACCACCCTGCACAGCTTCGGTTCCGGCTCCAAGGGCAATTGCTTCGCCCTCGAGGAGGACGGCGCCGTCCTCCTGCTCGACGCCGGGTTCAGCGCCCGGGAGATCGAGCGCCGTGCCGACCGCGCCGGGGTCGCGCTCTCCCGGGTCGTGGGTATCGCCCTCACGCACGAGCACGGTGACCACGCGGCCGCGGCCATTCAGCTGGCCCGTCGCCTTCGAGTACCCCTGGCGGCATCTCCCGGCACCTGGCAGGCGCTCGCGACCGACGGGATCGTCCACGTCCCCCTGCGTGCGGGCGAGCCGGTCGACCTCGGCCCCTTCCGGATCGCCTCCGCCCT
>CAMLHU010000012.1 GCA_946479825.1 uncultured Gemmatimonadota bacterium | reverse complement strand
GCGGGCGCGCTGCCTCCGCCGGCGCCCGCCAGGATCGCGGTGACCCCGGTGCCGCCGGTCCTTGCACCCGACTCGGCCGACGCTGCCCAGCGCCCGCGGGCCGTCACCTACAGCGACCTGTACTACACCCGGCTCAAGATCCACCAGATCGCGAGCTACGCGACCATCCCGCTGTTCGCCGGCGAGTACATCGTCGGCACGAAGCTGATCCAGAACGGCCCCACCGGCGACCAGTCGCTCCGCGGGCTGCACCAGACGCTCGCGGCGGGGGTGGCCGGGCTGTTCGCGGTGAACACCGTCACCGGGCTCTGGAACCTGTGGGACGGGCGTCACGACCCGAACGGCCGGACCCGGCGCTGGATCCACGGCCTCGCGATGCTCGTGGCCGACGGGGGGTTCGTGGCCACCGGCGCAACGGCGCCGGGTCGCCGCTCGTATGTGTCGGGCCGGAACGACGGGACGACCCATCGTGCGGTGGCCGAGGCCTCGATGGGGCTCGCCCTCGGCAGTTACCTGATGATGCTGCTCTGGAAGGACTGACATGGACCTGCTCGGCACCGCCAAGCACTTGGCCGCCCCCTGGGCGGACCTCTACAACGAGAGCACCCCGGTCCAGACCGGGGTCACCTTCGCCCACTTCCTCGGGCTCTTCGTGGCCGGCGGCTTCGCCGTGGCCACCGACCGGCTCTCACTCCGCGCGCTCAACGGCCCGGCGGACCGGCTCGCCGTGCATCTGGACGAGCTCCGCGCCGTGCACCGGCCGGTGCTGATCGGCCTCGCCCTTACGGCGGTGAGCGGCGTCCTGATGTTCGCCGCCGACCTCGACACCTACGCCCCGTCGCTCGTCTTCTGGACCAAGATGCTGCTGGTCGTGCTCCTGCTCGGCAACGGCCTCCTGCTGCTCGGCGCGGAGCGCCGGCTGCGGGCCGCCGATCCGCGGGGGCGTCCGGCGCTCCGCCGCGCCAGCGTCGCGAGCGTCGTGCTTTGGGTGACGATCCTGTTCGTCGGCACCCTGCTCCCCAACCTTTCGACCACGTCCGCCGCCCGATGACCGACCCCACCTCCCGCACCGACCGGTGCGCCGACTGCCTTGCCCCCGAGCGGCGCGAGTTCCTGCGCCGCAGCACCCTCGCCGTCGCCGGCATCGCGCTGGGGCTCGGCCTCACCCCCGGGGAGGCGGCCGCCTGGCCGATGCGCCTGGTGTCGGCGCTGCGCACCGACCCCGACCACGTGCGCTACCCGATGCCGGCGGCCGACGGCGTCCAGATCGACAAGACCAACGAGATCATCGTGGTCCGGTACAAGGGCTCGGTGTACGCCTTCAACCTCGCCTGCCCCCACCGGAACGTGGCCCTCAACTGGATCCAGGACGAGGGGATCTTCCGGTGTCCGAAGCACCACTCGCAGTACACCCCGGACGGCACGTTCATCTCGGGCCGCGCCACCCGGGGGATGGACCGGTTCGCAGTGTCGAAGGACGGCGGGCAGCTGGTGGTGGATGTGACGAAGATGTACAAGCAGGACGAGGATCCGGCGGGGTGGAACGCGGCCAAGCTCGCGGCCTGATCAGATCTCCCAGTTGGACCAGAGCACCCCGTCGCCGGCGGGGGGCTCCGGAAACCCGGCGAGCGTCATCCGCAGGTCGGTCCAGTGGACCCGCCACCCGCGTTCGACGAGCCGGGCATAGGCGGCGGGCTGACCGGTCTGCGCCCGTACCGCCACGCGGCCCAGGTGCCGCCGGCGGGCCAGTCCGCCGGCCGCCTCGAGCACCCGGTCGAACGCGGCCGGGTCGCGCGCGACGAGCTTGAGCACCCGCAGTTCGTCGCCCTCCCGCCCGTCGGCCAGCGGCGCCGAGTGACAGAGCGCAAACCCCTCCACACCGTCGTCCCCCCCGACCACCACGGTATCGCCCAGCCCCAGGCGCTCGGTCAGCTCGAGCTCGCGGCTGAAGTCCACGCCGGGGGCCAGCGCGTGGGTGAGGGCCGCGCACCCGGCCAGCACGGTCGGCCGGCGCGGACCGGATTCCGACAGCAGGTACGGCGCCGGGGGGCGGCGGACCGGCTCGGCCACGAGCGTGATGGTCAGCATCCCGGGCGCGAACCCGAGTCCGCTGTAGAACCCGATGTTCTCGACCGTGCGCGGCATCGTCTCGAGGCCGAGCGTGGTGACGCCCGCGTCCCGCAGCCACTCCACCCCCGCCAGCACGATCCGCCGTCCTTCGCCCCGCCCCTGCCGGTCGGGGCGCACGGCCAGCGGGCCCATCCATCCTTCGCGCCCTGAGCGGTGTACCATGTTGAACGCCGCGATGCGCCCGGCCTCGTCGCGCCAGAGGAAGGCCCCCTCGCCGCTGTCCTCGATGGCATAGCGCCAGATCATCGGATTGAGGAACGGCACCCGCATGCCGGCGAGGCCGTCGCGGCGGTAACGGTCGGTAAAGGCGTCCGCGAAGACGCGATTGAGCCCGTCGATGTCGGCGGTGGTCGCCTGGAACGGCCCCGCGAGGGGCACCGGATCAGGCCGCCAGCCCATCGCCCGGCTCCGCCGCGTCTTCGACGACCCGTGCCGTCCCGGCGCCCTGGTCGAACTCGACCCGGAGGACGCGGTCGAGGCCGTCGCGCAGCGACTCGATGTGCGTGATGAGGATGACCTGGGGGAACCGGTCGCCGAGGCTGCGGAGCAGGTCCACCACCGCGGCGCGCCGGTCCTCGTCGAGCGACCCGAACACCTCGTCGAGCACCAGCAGCGACAGCGGCTGCCCCGCCCGGTCGGCGATCATCTGGCTGATGGCAAGCCGGAGCGAGAGGCTCACGACGTCCTCCTCACCGCCGGAGATGACCGACTTGACCTCGCCGTCCTCGACCAGCGTGGCGCGGTAGTCCTCGTCGAGCTCGAGGTCGGTGTACCGGCCCCGGGTCAGGTCGCGCAGGAACTGGGAGCCGAGGTCGGAAAGCTCGGGGCGGAGCTGGGCGTTGAGGTCGGTGCGCAGTTCGCTGAACGCGCGGTCGAGCTCCTCGCGCAGGCCGAGGTCCCGGCGCGCCGCCTGGAGCTCGGCCTCCCGCGCCGCCCGTTCGTCGCGGCGAAGCTGGATCCGCCGGCGATCCTCGATCGCGGCGTCCCACCCGAACCGTGCCCGTTCGAGGCGGAGCTGGGCCTGCTGCCGCTCCGTGTCGGCCGCCTTGAGCGCCGCGTCCGCCTCGGCATACACCGCCTCGGAGAAGCCGGTGGCGTCGAGCTGGGCGCGGACCGCCTTGGCCTGCGCCTCCCGCTCGGTGAGCGCGCGCTCGGCCGCCTCGGCGTCTCGCACCAGCGCCTCGGCCCGTTCGGCCGCGCTCCGAAGCCGCGCCGCCTCGACCTCGAGGGCGGCCAGGGGCCGCACCTGCTCGCGCACCGCGCGGTGCCGCGCCGCGTCGTACGCGACCGCCGGCCCCGCGATGGCCGCCTCGAGTTCCGCGATGCGGCGGTCCTGCTCCGCGAGTTCGCGCTCCAGCCCCGGACGCTCCTGCGCCCGCGCCTGCAGCCGCCCCTGCTCGGTCGTCGCCTCGCCCAGCTCCCGCTCGAGCTCGAGCCGCGCGCGCTCGGCCTCGGCGAGCTCGGCAGGCTCCTGCCGCAGCTGCGCCTCGCGCTGCCGGTAGTAGTGCCCGTTCGAGACGATCTCCTCCAGCTGCCGGCCAAGCATCCCGTGCACGTGCTCGAAGTGGTCGCCCAGGGGCCGGCCGCAGGTCGGGCAATCGCCCGCGGCCCCGGCCGCCGCGAGGCGCTCCTGCTGTTCGCGGGCCGAGTCGTGCGCCTCGAGCAGGTTCCGGAGCTTGGTCTGGGCGTCCTGCTTGGCCCGGACCCACGCGCTCCGGAGTTCCTCCACCCGCCGGGCCGTCTCGTCGAGCCGGGTGCGCAGCAGCATCACCGCCGACGCGGCCTCGGTGATCCGGGTCTCGGCCGGGAGCTGCGCCAGGCGGCGGGCGAGGGCCTCCCGCCGGCTCCGGACCTCGGTCAGGGTGCTCGCGGCGCCGTTCCGGACGGCCTCCGCCTCCGCGAGGTGGTCGAGGGTCTCGAGCTCCGCCCGGAGCGCGGGGAGCGGGGCGAGCGCCGCCTCGAGTTCGCCGAGCCGTCCCCGTGCCGCCACCGCCTCGGCCATCTGCCGGTCGATCGCCTGGAACCGGTCGCGCGCCTCGCTCACCTTGTGCTCGGCGAGCTTGAGCTCGGCCGAGAGCCCCACCACGCGCTCGCGCAGCGCCGACAGGTCGGCCGCGCGCGGACGCAACTCGGCAAGCCGCGCCTCCGCCGCCTTGAGCGCGGCCTCCGCGTCGCCAGCCTCGCGCACCGCGCCGTCGAGGCGCTCGGCGGCACGGGCCTCGTCCGCGTCGATCGCGGCCGGGTCGGGGAGCGCGCCCTCGAGTCCCTGCACCCGGCCGCGCAGCGCGCTCCGCTGGTCCTTGAGCAGTTGCTGCGCGCCCCGAAGCCGCTCGTAGCCCAGCACCCGGTTCAGGAACTCCGCCCGACCCGGCCCGGTGAGGTCCGCCATCACCGCCAGCTCCTTCTGGCCGGTGAAGTAGGTGCTGAAGAACTCCGAGCGTACCATGCCGAGCAGGCGTTCGAGGCGCTCGGTGACGGTCTGGAGCGAGTTGGCGATGGGGGCAGGGTCGGCGTCCTGGGCCAGCTCGGCGTGGGTGAGCGTCCGGAACACGCGGTACTGGTGCTGGCCGAGCGTGAAATCGAGCTCCACCCGCACCGGCGACCGGGGCGGCGCGCCTCGGCGGCGGATCGTGTCGCGGCTGCCGCGCACCGCCGGCACCCCGTACAGCGCGAACGCGATGGCCTCGAGCAGGGTGGATTTTCCGGCGCCGTTGGGGCCGATGATCCCGGTGAGCCCGGGGCCGAGCAGGAGCTCGGTGTCCGCGTGCTGTCGGAAGTTGACGAGTCGGATGCGGGTGATGAGCATCAGGCCGACTCCGCCTCGCGCTCGGCCCGGTCCACGAGTTCGGCGCCCAGGCGCACGAAGGTCTCGCGATCGAGGTCCGCCGGGAGCGGGCGTCCGGTCAGGTAGTCGCGCACCAGGTCGTTGAGGGTGGCACGGCGGGCGGGGGCGCCCGTCCCCACCTCGCGCGAGGCCTCCGGGCGCCGCAGGTCGAGCTGGAACTGAAGCGCAGACTCCTTGTACTCACGGATCCTGGCGTGGTCGAGCGACCGGCCGACGTGGCGCGGGATGTTGCGCACCACGAGCCGGACCACCTGGCCCGCGATCCCGCCGCTGACCGCCTCCACCCGCTCCGCGATCAGCCGGTCGACCTCCTCGGGCGACCGGTCCGCCGCGTCGATCGGCGGCAGGTCGTAGATGCGGCGCGCGAGGGAGATCGGCTGATGCTGCACCTGCCCGGTGCGCAGGTCGGCGAGCAGCCACCCCTTCCCGGCCCCGCCGGGGCGCCCGGCCTTCCGCCGCGCCGCCTCCTCGGCGAGCTCGCCCCACGGATTGGAGCTGACGTACTCGAGCGATCCCGCGAACCAGGCCCGCGGTCCCACCTGGGTCTGGACGTGATAGTGGCCCAGCGCGACGTAGGTCCACTCGTCCCCGGCGAGCACACCCGGGTCGATGAGCGCGCCGCCGTACTCGACCACCGACCGGTCCGACGCCAGGAATCCCTCGGGTTCGCCGTGGACCACCAGGACGTGGAACAACTCGTCGCCGACCGGGCGGAGCGCCGGCCGCGGGACCGCGAGGAGCGCCTGGTGCGGCACCGCGAGGACGCTGAGGTTCCCGTCGGGATACACCAGGCGCCGGGGCTCGTCCCACGCGACGTCCACCCCGATCTCCTCGAAGAGCTGGAGGATCGAGCCCGTCTCGGACGAGCGCGGGGTGTCGTGATTGCCGGCGATGAGGACGATCGGCGTCCGCGGGAGGGCCTCGCGAAGACGCTGGAACTGCCGGACCGCGAACACGATCGCGGCGTTGGTGGGACGCACCGCGTGGAAGAGGTCGCCGGCGACGATGACGCAGTCGGGCGCTGCGCCGATGACGCCGTCCACCGCCGCCCGGAAGGCGTGGGCGACGTCGGCTTCGCGCTGGTTGATGCCGATGGGGTTCAGGCGGTGGTACTGCCGAAAGCCCAGGTGGAGGTCGGCCAGGTGGGCGATGCGCACGGATATAAGGATAGCGGCCGAGGGACGGGCGTAAAGCGGAGCGCGCTCAGGCGTACGGGTCGCGGCCTCGCTTGAGCGGGGTGACTGCGGGCCGGGCCGCCGGCGCTTCGCGCTCCACCTGGCGCCCCAGCTGGGCGCGGAAGAACGCCAGGACGTTGTCCGGCCGGGTGCGGCGGGTCGCGTGGAGCGCCCGTCGCACGTCCTCCTCGCGCCGGCCGTGGATCGCCTCGGCCACCGCGTCGCGCGCCACGGCCCGGTCGAGCGCCTTGAGCTGGCGCGCCACCGCGTCGGCGAAGGGGAGGTCCGCCTGGGGCGGGAAGCGCTCCACGCCTTCGCGTCCGGAGAGCACCGCCGGGCGCGGGAAGCGCACGAAGATCGGCTGCGTGAAATGCGGATGCCGGAGCATCAGCTCGCCCTTCGGGAGTCCGGCCAGCTTGCTCTTGATCGCCGGGCTCAGCGTGCCGTAGGCCGGGACGGCGAGCTCGTCGCCGTCCATCCGCCCGTACACCGCCGTCCCCGCGTTCCCCACCACCCGACGCTGGACCTGGCTCCGGAACTGCTGCGCGCTGAACAGGACCAGCCCCAGGTAGCGTCCCCGCTCCGACAGGTCGAGCAGCATCTTGCGCACGTAGGTGTCGGGCCCGTCCGCCGGGGCGTACTTGTTGAGCTCGTCCACGAAGACGACGACGTGGTCCACGCCGAGGTCGCGGCGCTCGAGGTGCTCCCGGAGCTTCGAGACCACCCGGGCGAAGACGAGGTCCTGCGCCAGCGGATCCACCCCGGCCACGTCCACCACCACGACGCTGCGGTCGCGGAACTTCCCCCACGGCAGGTCGTTGGCCGCGCCGTCGTCGGTCACGAGCCCCTTGGCGCGGGTGCTGATGTTGCCCAGCCGGTTGCGGACCTTGCGGATCGTGGCGACGTGGTGGGTGCGCCAGGTGTCGGCGCGCCCCAGCGCCTCGCAGTAATCGAAGATGGCCCGGAAGAACTCCTCGAGGTCGGCGAAGGTGTTGACCTGGAACGGCCGCTCCCGGAGCTGGCGATCCTCGAACGACTTGCCCACCACCCGGTCCGCCAGGAAGTCGATGAACGCGTCGGCCTTGGCGTCGATGTCGTCCTTGTTGAGCAGCACCTCGGCGTAGTCGAGCACCTCGCGGAGCCCCCACACCAGCGGCTCGGTCCGGCCGAGCAGCGCCTCGTTGGTCCGCAGCGTGTTGAGGTTGACGCCGTCGGCCTTGTACGGCGCGAAGACGGTGACGTCGCCGAACGGCGCGGCCTCGAGCCCGAGCCGGCCGTAGAGCCGCCGGTCGTCCTCGCCGAGCGCGCCGGGCTGGTCGAGGAAGCAGAGGTCGGGGCCCTTCACGTTGAAGCACACGGCGGCCACCGACCCCTTGTGGGCCGGGAACCGCTGGAAGATGCTCGCGAGCAGGAACTCGACCGCGCTGGTCTTGGTCGCGAGGCCGGAGACGCCGGTGATGTTGAGGTGGGCCGCCTCGGGGCCGAGCAGGAAGTCGGCGTCGAGATAGACCGGCGCCTCGAGCCCTGCCGCGCTGTACACGCCGACCGGGATCGCCGTCGGGGTCTCGCCACCCACGAACGCGTCCATCCGCAGCGCCGCCGCGACGTCGTCGTCGGTGGCCAGGTGCACCGCGCCGAGCGGGACCGGCTGGAGCGGCTCCTCAGGACGCTGGCGGAGCACCGCCGCCTGCCAGAGGCGGATCTCCGGCCGGTCGCTCGGCGCCTCACCCGCCCGCGCCGGGTCGCCGTCGGCGCCGATCACGTCGTGCAGCGGCGTGACCAGGTCGGAATAGGCGAACGCATCGGTCACCACGCCGTAGACCAGCCGCTCGTCCGCATCGACCCGCACGATGGCGCCGATCCCGACCGGCGAGGTCCGGGCCGTCCAGAAGAAGAACTGGTGCGGCGTGCTCGGCTTGAGCTCGGTGGCGACGACGCGGCCGACAGGAGTGGGCATCGGGGGAATCTAGCGGGGGATCGGACGGTGAGCGGTAAGCGGTGAGCGGGGTCAGATCGGGCGGAGGACCGACGCCGGCATCGTCCGGCTACCGCCGCTCGCTCCGCAGGAACCGCTCCACGTCGTGGATGCCGTAGAGCAGCCGGTCCCACCGGGCGTCGGGAGTGCTCACCGGCGCCCGCTCGGCGAGGAGCCAGCGGGAGATCAGGTCGGCACGGTCGGGCGCGTCGGCCGAGGGCGCCATCTCGACGCGGACCAGGCCGAAGAGCAGGTCCTTCCCTTCCCACGGCCAGAGCCGGAGCGCCCAGCTCTCGACCGGCGCGCGGGCCCGGGAGGCCGGGCGGAAGAGGGAGGTCCGGTGGCCCGGCGGGAGCCGCAGGTAGGCCTCGAGTTCGGCGCCGGCGAACGGCAGCGAGGCGTGGCTCTTCACAACGCCGACCATCCGCGGGTCGGCGGCCCAGTCGGGGGACTCGGTGAGCGCGCCATCCACCACCAGCCAGTCGGCGGACCGCAGGCGGTAGGCGCGCGCGGCCTCGCGTTCGAGCTCGCTCCGGCGCCGCTCGAGCGCGGTGCGCGCGAGCGTGAGGTCGCCGACCGGGTGCGGGGGCTCGTCGGCCGCGAGCGCGATGGTGCGCCACCCCTCGAGCACGTCGCCGGCCGCCGCAAGCGCCTCGGGGCGTCCGATCACGACCGACTCGCGCGCCACCGCGGCCGAGCGGAAGGTCCGGGCGCGGCGCTCCCGCACCGCGGCCGCCAGGTGGGCCACGACGAGCGGCGTCGCCCCGGCGTACGCCACGACCTCCCAGCGCTGGACGCCGTCGAGGAAGGCGACCGGATCCGGCCATCGCTCCGGCGCGCCGACGGCCCGCGCGCGCAGCGGTCCCGGCTCGCGGAGCTCGGCGGGATGCACCGCGGCGGCGTCGCCGCGTCCTTCGCTGGCTTCCGGGAGTCCTTCGGCGGGCGTGAGCCCCGCGGCGCCGAGACGGCGGCGGAGGGCGGCGAGCGCGGAGCGGGAGGCGAGGCCGGCGGTCAGGCGACCTCGTCGAGGGGCGGCACGCCCAGCAGCCAGAACCCGGCCAGGCGGTGACGGGTGTCCACCTCCACGAGCAGGCGGTCGGCCACGCGGATCACCTCGACCTGCCGCTTGGTGCCGATGCGCAGGTGCAGGGTGTCGTGGGCCGCGTTGGCCGAGACCTGCAGGGTCGTGTCCACCTCGACCGACGCGATCCCCGGCTGCGAGTGCCGCGGCGGCAGGAGGACCGCACCGTCGCGCGCGGGGAGGGGCGCCGCGAGTTCGTCGAGCTCGGTCACCTCGGGCCAGACCACGATGTCGAGCCCGCGGATCGCGCCGCCGGCCACGTCCACCACGGCGATCGAGCCCTCGTCGTCGGTGAGCTCCACGGTCCCGGTGAGGCCGCCCGTCCGGGCGACGCCGGCCATCGCCCCCGAGAGGATGTCCGTCTCCGGGTCCCACTGCCAGTGGAGCGACGGAAGCGGGCCCGACAGCGGCTCGATGCGGGCGTCGAGGTTCATCGGCGCTCCTCAGGCGGCGCGCTGGGCGGCCAGGCGGGAGATGAAGCGGAGGATCCGGTCGAGCGCCTGGTCGAGCTCACGGTCGCTCACCGCATAGCTGAGCCGCACCCAGCGGTCGTCGCCGAACGCGGCGCCAGGCACGAGGGCCACGCCTTCGTCCTGCATCAGCTTTTCGCAGAACCCCGCGCCACCCGTCACGTCGCCGGACACCACGCCGTCCACCCGGAAGAAGAAGTAGAAGGCGCCGAGCGGCTCCACGTACTCCACGCCGGGAACCTCGGCCCGGAACCGTTCCACGACGCGGTCGCGCCGCTTGCGGAACGCGGCCACCATCCGCTCGACGTCCTGCTCGACGCGCGGGTCGGTGAACGCGGTCGTCGCCGCGAGCATCGCGGGGTGGTTGGCGCCGGTGGTGGTGTGGCTCTGGAGCGCCGCCATCGCCTTGGCCAGGTGCGCCGGCGCGAGCGCCGCCCCGATCCGCCAGCCGGTCATCGCGTAGGCCTTGCTGGCGCCGCAGACGATGACGACCCGCTCGAGCAGCTCGTCGGGGAGGTCGAGGAACGACGGCGCCGGCCCCGCTCCGTAATGGATCCGGCGGTAGATCTCGTCGCTGATGATCCAGACCTGGCGCTCGCGCGCCCAGCCGGCGATCGCCTTGAGCTCGGCCAGGGTGTACACCGACCCGGTCGGGTTGCACGGCGAACAGAGGATGAGCCCGCGGGTGAGCTTATCGTAACGGGCCTCGAGGTCCTTGACGCTCACCTTGAGCCCCCACTCCGGGTCGCCGGGGACCGGCACCGGCTCGGCCCGGGCCAGGTGGACGATCTGGGGATACGAGACCCACGCCGGCGAGGGGATGAGCACACGATCGCGCGGCCCGAAGAGCGAGAAGCAGGCGTTGAAGATGGACTGCTTCGACCCCGAGCTCACCACGACGTGGTCGGCGTTGACCGGTCGCCCCCCGGAGAGCAGCGACAGCTGGCGGGCGATGGCGCTCCGCAGGTCGAGCGTCCCGATGTTGGGCGGGTAGCGGGTGTAGCCCTTCCGGATCGCGTCGATGCCGGCCTCGCACACCGCCGCGGGCGTGTCGAAGTCCGGCTCGCCGACGCCGAGGTCGAGCACGTCCTCGCCGGCGGCCTTGCGACGCTTCGCCTCGGCGCTGATCGCGACCGTCTCACTCGCCTTGAGGAACTGCAGGTTGGGGGAGAGCGCGTCGGGCATCGGGTCGGGTCTCGGAAGAGGGGGGACGGCCAGCGCGAAAACTCCCCACCGCGCGGGGCGGTGTCAACCGCGCCCTTGGCCCCCGCCGCGTGACGGTGTAGCTTTGCGGCCCGCAATGCAGCGGGATCGTCTTTGACAACCGAGGGTGGCGTGGCTGGATTCGAGGCAGTGCATGTGCGCGGCGCCGTGGGCGCCGTCCTGGAGTCGTTGGGTCATCGGCCCGATGCGCCGGAGGTGCGGGACGTCGTCCCCACCGCCGCACGCGGCCACAACCTGCTGCTGGTCACGCCACCGTCGGCCGTCCACGCGGTCCCCGCGTTCGCCGGGCTGGTCGAGCACGCCGCGGCCGACGGCGCCGGTCTCCGCGGGCTGCTGCTCGCGCCGGCCGGGACCCTCGCCGGCCTCGAGCAGGCCATCCTCCCTCTCGCCACCGCCGCCGGACTCCGGCTCCACGCCGCCGAGACCCCCACGCGCGCCGCCCGTCGCCTCCGCGACGGCACGGTCGAGCTTCTCCTCACCACGCCTGCGACCGCCCGAGCCCTGCTCGAGCGCTCCGCCCTCAAGGGCGAGTCCCTCCGCGCCGTATTCCTCGCGTGGCCCGAACAGCACGACGACGACGAACCGCTCACCGTGGTGATGGGCGAGGTGCCCAAGGACGCCCAGCGGATCGTCCAGACCGCCGACGCCGGCCGGGTGACCGACCTGGTGGAGCGGTACGCCCGGCGCGCGCTGACGGTGGGCGTACCGCCTGCCGACGCGCCCGCCGAGGCGCCGCTTGGCCCGGTGCGCACCGTGGCCGTCGCCGACTCGGGCCGGGCGGTGGCGCTCCGGGAGGTCGTCGAGGTGCTCGACCCGGCCGTCGTCTCGGTGTGGGCCGCCGACGAGCGGAGCGCGGCCGAGGCGCGCGCGGCGCTCGCCACGGTGGACGCCGCCGCGACCGTGACCATCGGCGACGCGCCGGCGGGCGGCGTGGTAATCGCGTGGGATCTGCCGACCCGTTCGCGGCTCGAGCAGCTGCTCGCCGCGGGCGAGGTGGTGCTCTTCGTGCCGCCCCACGCCGAGGCGTGGGCCGCGCGCGCGCTGCGCGGACGCCGGCCGCTGCGGCTCCTCGATGCACTCGAGCAGGCCCGGACCGACGCGGGACATCGCCGCGCCGAGGTGGTGCGCCGGCTCGAGGCCGGGGGTGGCGAAGGTGCGCTCTATGCGCTGGCGCCGCTCTTCGACCGCTACGACCCGACGCTGGTGGCGGCGGCGCTGTACGACCTCTGGCGGACCGCCGGCGGCGGGGCGCCGCTCGCACCGCCGCCGGTGGCGATGCCGGTGACCGAGACCGCCCGGATGTGGGTCGGCGTCGGCAGCGGCGACGGCGCCACGGCGAGCGACCTCGTGGCCGTGCTGGTCAAGGAGCTCAAGCTCGAGAAGGGCCGGATCGGCAAGGTCGAGGTGCGCGAGAAGTTCTCGCTGGTGGAGCTCCCCGCCGCCGACGTGGAGCGCGTCTCGGCCGGGCTCACCGGCAAGACCGTGCGCCGCCGCCGGGTCATCGCCCGGCCCGACCGCGGGGCACCGCCGCGCGGCGACGCCCCGCGCCCCCGGAAGCCGCGGGCCTGAGCGCGGCACGGGTCCCGGAAACGCCGACGGGCCACCCAGCGGGGTGGCCCGTTTGGCCTGCGATGGTACGGACGCGCCAGGCGCGTCCTGCCGTCACTTCTTCTTGTTCACCAGGTCCTTGAGGGCCTTGCCGGCACGGAACACCGGGGCGGTCGACGCCTTGATGGTGATCGTCTTGCCGGTCTGGGGGTTGCGGCCCGTGCGGGCGGCGCGCTTGCGGGTCTTGAAGTTGCCGAACCCGGTGATGTTGACCTCGCCGCCCTTCTTGAGGGTCGAGGCGATCACGCCGTCCGTCCCGAAGAACGTGTCCACAACGACTGCGGCCTGCGCCTTGGAGGTGTCGAGGTGCTTCGCGACCGCCTCCACCAGCTCCATCTTGTTCATGCAACGCTCCGTGTGAGAGGGGGATGCTGTCCTGCGCGATGGCCGGCGACGCCGGCCCCGGAAGGATCCTGGAAGAAGGGTTCATCGGCCGGAACCGCCCGTGAACTGGGCACAATATGGGATGACCCCCCGGAAAACCGCAAGATGGCAGGGTTTTCGCTTGACCCGTCCCGGCCGCGGCAGTAACCTCACCTCCCGTCCCGCCCCCCGAACCCAGGACCACGGATGTACAGCGGCGCCCGTTCCGGCTCGATCGAGGTCATCAGTGGCGTGATGTTCAGCGGCAAGAGCGAGGAGCTCATCCGCCGGGTCCGCCGTGCGATCATCGCGCGCCGCAGCGTGCAGGTCTTCAAGAGCCACCTCGACGCGCGGTACGCCGGCCTCTACCACGTCTCGAGCCACGACGGCCGCGAGGTCGAGGCGGTGCCGGTGGACGGGGCCGCGGAGATCATGCGCCAGGTCCGCCCCGACACCGAGATCGTGGCGATCGACGAGGCCCAGTTCCTCGACGAGGGGATCGTCCACGTGGCCTCCACGCTGGCCGGGCGCGGCGTCCGGGTCATCCTGGCCGGCACCGACACCGACTTCCGCGGCGAGCCGTTCGGCAGCATGGGCGAGCTGATGGCCGTCGCCGAGAAGGTGGACAAGCTCCGCGCCATCTGCGTGGTCTGCGGCGACGAGGCCTGCCGCAACCAGCGCCTGGTGGACGGCCGCCCCGCCAAGTACGACTCCCCCACCATCATGGTCGGCGGCCGCGAGAGCTACGAGGCCCGCTGCCGCCACTGCCACCGGGTGCCGCGGACGGACGAGGACCAGACGGCGCTGCTGTAGCGATCCGCGATCCGCGCGAAGGTGGATCCGGCGGCGGCGCAGTCAGGTTCCGGCCTCGCGGTCGTCCGCCCCTGACCGCTGCCCCCTCACCGCTCTCCGCTGGTAGCTTTCCGCCCATGCTCAACATCGCCCTCACCGGCAACATCGCCGCCGGCAAGTCCGAGGTGGTCCGCCGCTTCCGCTCGTGGGGCGCGACGGTCATCGACGCCGACCAGCTGGCCCGCGAAGCGCAGGCGCCGGGGACGGAGGTGTTGCGCGCCATCGTCCAGCGCTTCGGCCGCGGGGTCCTCCTTCCGTCGGGGGAGCTCGACCGTGCGGCGCTCCGCGGCCTTGTGATGGGCGACGACGAGGCGCTCGCCGCCCTCAACGGCATCGTGCATCCGGCGGTCCGGCGCCGGCGCGACCAGCTCGCGGCCGAGGCGGCCGAACGCGGCGATCGGGTGGTGGTCAACGACATCCCCCTGCTCTTCGAAGCCGCCGACCCCGCCGCCTTCGACCTGGTGGTGCTGGTGGACGCCCCGGCCGAGCTCCGCCGGGAGCGGCTCATCCGGACCCGAGGGCTTTCCGCCGAGGAGGCCGACCGGATGATCCGGGCCCAGATCCCGGCCGAGCGGAAGCGGGCGCGCGCCGACCTGGTCGTCGAGAACGCCGGCACCCTCGAGGACCTCGACCGCGCCGCCCGGGCCGCCTGGGACGAGATCCTCCGCCGCGCCGCCGCCCACGCTTGAATCGGCCGGGGCGGCCGCCTATCTTCCCGCGCCTTCACCCGCTCGGAGTCCCCGTGTCGAACGTCCCCGCCGACCTCCTGTACACCAAGGACCACGAGTACGTCGCCCGCACCAAGGACGCCGCCGTCGTCCGGATCGGGATCACCGACTACGCCCAGGGCGAGCTCGGCGACGTGGTGTTCGTGAACCTCCCCAAGCCGGGCCAGAAGTTCGCGGCCCACGCCGCCTTCGGCACCATCGAGGCGGTCAAGGCGGTCTCGGAGCTCTTCAGCCCCGTGGCCGGCGAAGTGGTCGAGGTCAACGGCGGGCTCGACGCCGATCCCGCCGTGGTCAACCGCGACCCCTACGGCGCGGGCTGGATGATCACCCTCCGGATCCAGGACCCCGGCGTCCTCAAGGACCTCCTGAACCCGGCCGACTACACGAAGCACATCGGCGGCTGACCGTGCCGGTGCGCTGTCGCGAAACCCGCCGCCTCGGGGCCCGCCGCTCCGGGGCGGTTGTGCGACCGGCCCGGTCGCACCCCACCCTGTCCCATTGACCCGACCGTGACCCCGACCGCCGCTCCGCATCACCCTGATCACTTCGCCGACCGCCACAACGGTCCGCGCCCCGCCGACGTCGCCGCGATGCTCGCCACCGTCGGCCATCCGTCGCTCGACGCCCTGGTGGACGCGATCGTCCCCGCCGAGATCCGGCTCCGCCGTCCCCTCGACCTCCCGGCGGCCCGCAGCGAGTCCGAGGTGATGGCCGCGCTGGCCGACCTCGCGGCGCGGAACGAGCTCTTCCGGAGCTACATCGGCCAGGGCTACTACGACACGGTCGTCCCGCCGGTCATCCAGCGGAACATCCTGGAGAACCCCGGCTGGTACACGGCCTATACGCCGTACCAGGCGGAGATCTCCCAGGGCCGCCTCGAGGCGCTCCTCAACTTCCAGACGATGGTGGCCGACCTCACCGGCCTCCCCATCGCCAACGCGTCGCTCCTGGACGAAGGCACCGCCGCGGCCGAGGCGCTCCACCTGACCCAGGCGATGAGCTCGGCCGAGGGCCCGCTCCGCTACCTGGTGGATGAGAACTGCCACCCGCAGACCATCGCCGTGGTCCGGACCAGGGCCGAGCTGCGCGGCGTGACGGTGGAGGTCGGCGCCCCGGACCGGTTCCAGTTCACCCCGGGGACGATCGGCTGCCTGGTGCAGTATCCGGGCACGGACGGCCGCGTGAGCGACTTCCGGGCGCTCGCGACCCAGGCCCACGCGGCGGGCGCGCTCGTCACCGCGGCCACCGATCTCCTCGCGCTCTGCCTCCTCACCCCGCCGGGCGAGTGGGGCGCCGACATCGCCGTCGGGAGCTCGCAGCGGTTCGGCGTCCCGATGGGCTTCGGCGGGCCGCACGCGGCCTTCTTCGCCGCCGGCGAGGCGTCGAAGCGCCACCTGCCGGGACGCATCATCGGCCTATCGAAGGACCGCGCCGGCCGGCCCGCCCTGCGGATGGCGCTCCAGACCCGCGAGCAGCACATCCGCCGCGAGAAGGCGACCAGCAACATCTGCACGGCGCAGGTGCTCCTGGCCGTGATGGCGGGGATGTACGCGGTCTGGCACGGCCCCGAGGGGCTCCGCCGCATCGCCGAGCGGGTGCACGGTCGCGCCG
>CAMLHU010000011.1 GCA_946479825.1 uncultured Gemmatimonadota bacterium | reverse complement strand
CTCCCCCCTCGCCCTCCGCACCAGCTCCGCCTCGTCGATGATCTCGACGCCGAGCGTCTTCGCCTTCTCGAGTTTGGAGCCGGCGTCGTCGCCGGCGACCACCGCGTCGGTCTGGCGGCTCACGCTGCCGGCCACGCGGCCGCCGGCCTGCTCGATGAGCGCGGTGGCGTCCTTGCGGCCCAGAGTGGGGAGTGTCCCGGTCAGGACGTAGGTCTGGCCCGCCAGGTTTCCGCCGGGGCCCACGGCGTCGGCCTGGGTGAAGTTGAGCCCGGCGCGGTCGAGCCGGTCGATGAGCGACCGGTTCCGCGGGTCGCGGAAGTACTCGGCCACCGCGTCGGCGATCGTCCGCCCGATCCCGGGCACCGTCGCGATCTCGTCGGCGGTGGCGCGGGCCAGCTCGTGCATCGTGCGGAACCGGCGGGCCAGCAGCTGGGCGACGCTCTTGCCGACGTGGCGGATGCCGAGGCCGAAGAGCAGCGTGGCGAGCGGCCTGGCCTTCGAGGCCTGGATGGCCGCCACCAGCTGGGCGGAGCTCTGCTCGCCGAACCCCTCGAGGGGCTCGAGCTGGTCGGCCTCGAGGTCGTAGAGCGAACCCACGTCGGTGACGAGCCCCTCGTCGAGCAGCTGGGTCACCCGTTCGTACCCGAGCCCGCGGATGTCCATCGCGTCGCGCCCGGCGAAGTGGACGATCCCTTCGAGCACCCGCCCCGGACAGGCGACATTGGGGCAGTAGCGCATCACCTCGTCCTCGGGGCGCACCAGCGCGGTGCCGCACCGGGGGCACGTCTCGGGCATCTTCCACTTGTGGCCGCGGTGGGGCCGCTCGCGCGCCTCGGCCGTGGGCCCGAGGACCTGGGGGATCACCTCGCCGGCACGGACCAGCTCGACCTCGTCCCCTTCGCGGAGGTCCTTCTGGGCGATCTGCTCCTCGTTGTGCAGCGTCGCGGACGACACCGTGACGCCGCCGATCTCGACCGGTGCAAGCTCGGCGTACGGGGTGATCGCGCCGGTGCGGCCGACGCCCAGGCCGATGCGGAGGAGCTTCGTCCGCGCGACCTCGGGGGCGAACTTCCGCGCGATCCCCCAGCGCGGCTCGCGGCCGCCGACGACGCCCAGGTCCTCCTGCATCGCGAGCGAATTGACCTTGACCACCACGCCGTCGGCGTCGAAGGGCAGGGTGGCGAGCAGCGCCTCGTCGTGCGCGATCCGGCGGTGCACCGCGGCGAGGTCCGGGTGGTGGGCGCGATGCGGCTCCACCGGGAAGCCCCACTCCTCGAGGAGCCCGAGCACCTCCCACTGCGTGCGGGCCGGCAGCTTCCCGTCGACGACGGCGACCTGGAAGGTGAACATCCGGAGTCGTCGGCGGCGGGTCACCTCGGGGTCGAGCTGGCGGAGCGACCCGGCTGCGGCGTTGCGCGGGTTGGCGAAGAGCGGCTCCCCCGCCTCCTCGCGCTCGCGGTTGAGGCGGTCGAAGGCGGCGCGCGAGAGATACACCTCGCCCCGGATCTCCATCCGGGCCGGATGGCCTTTCCCCTTGAGCCGGAGCGGGAGGTCGTGGATCGTGCGGAGGTTGGCGGTCACGTCCTCGCCGACGGTGCCATTGCCGCGGGTCGCGCCGAGGACGAAGAGGCCGTGCTCGTACGTGAGGTTGATTGCGGCCCCGTCGATCTTGACCTCGGTGGTGTAGCCCTCGGCGCCGGCGTCCGGGTTGAGCCGGGCGATGCGCTCCGCCCAGGCCGAGAGCTCCTCGGGGGAGAACGCGTTGGCCAGGGACAGCATCGGGACCCGATGCTCGTGCCGGCGGAGCGCGCTGGCCGGGGGCGCCCCGACGCGGCGGGTGGGCGAGTCGGGGGTCGCAAGCTCCGGGTGTTCGCGCTCGAGCGCCTGGAGCTCGCGCATCAGGAGGTCGTACTCCGCGTCGGAGATCTCCGGCGCGTCGGCGACGTAGTACTGGTAGTTGGCGCGCTCGATCCGGGTCCGGAGCTCGGCGGCGCGGCGGGCGGGATCGGCCACGCGGACTAGCGGGTCTCGGCTTCCTGGGCGAGGACGGTGAGCGTCACCCCGACCAGACGGTCGAGCTCTTCCTCGGTGGCCCGGGGCAGGGGAGCGCCGGACCGGGCGGCCTGGGCCAGGAGCCGGCGCAGGAACTCGGCGAGCACCGTGGCACGGCCGTCCCCGGCGCCGGCGTCGCCGCGGCGCTGCTGGAGCCGCTCGACCCGGTGCGCGTTGCGGAGCGCCTTGGCCGTGAGCGAGGCGACCACCTCGACGAACTTGACGTCGCCGTCGCTGAAGGGCTGGCCGTCCTTGAAGGTGCGGAGGAAGATCGCGCCGATGGCGGCCCCCCGCCACCGGATCGGGACCACGGTGATGCTCCGGACTTTCCGGCTCTGCAGCGCCTTCTGGGCCGCCTGCAGCGCCGGGTCGTGCTCGGCGTCGGGGATGACGACCGTCTGCCCGCTCTCGAGCGCGCGCCGCAGCTCGGGATAGCGGTCGAGGTCCACGATGAAATTCCGGATGCTCGGGTCCTCGTAGCTCGCCACGAGGCGGGCCGAGCGGTTTCCCTCCTCGGCCAGGAAGATCGAACACCGGTCGAGGCCGAGGGCGTCGCCGAGCCGGCGGGCCACGGCCTGCACCACGTCGGTGAACGACGCGGCGGCCCCGATCTCCTCGAGGATCTCCACCACGGTCAGCAGCTGCCGGCGCTCGGTCTCGAGCTCCCGGACCCGCGCCTGCAGCGTTTCGACTTCCTTGCTCATCTAGGCCTCGTCCCCGTCGGGTGCTAGCTTCCGGAGGTGCGCGCCGGTCACTTCTTGTCGGCGATCCTGGCCAGCAGCGCCTTGGCCTCGGCCTTGTACTCCGGGTCCATCGCCGACGTGACCGGGAGGGTCTCCACCTGCTCGAGCTGGGCGCGGGCGTCGGCCCAGCGCTCCCGGTCGATCAGCACCTCGGCCAGGTCGAGGTGGTGGTAGATGTAGCCCGGGTTGAGCGCCACGGCCTTGTCGAGATACTTGACGGCGTTGTCCCAGCTGGCCTCGTTGAACACCGCGCCGCCGAGGAACGCCTTGGCGAAGAAGCGCTGGATGCCCGACAGCCGCATGATCTCGGCGTTCCAGCGGCCCAGCACGTGGTACGCCCCGTCGTGGTTCGGGTCGAGCGCGATGGCCTTGAGCGCCTCGTCGCGGATCTCCTTGGCGCGCTGGACCCGCTCCTTCTTGCTCTTGGTGAGCGAGACCCGGCCCACCGCCTGGGCCAGCGCGAAGTGGCCGTCGGCGCCGTTCGAGTCCACCGCCACGGCGCGGCGGGCCAGCGCCTCGGCCCGGGCGTAGAGCGAGTCGCGCGCGGCGCTCTTCACGGTGTCCGGCGTCTCCTTGCCGATGTCCACCAGGGCGTCGCTCGCGCGCCAGAGCGCCTCGTAGTCGTTGGAGTCGATCGCGAGCGCGGCCTCGTAGTGCTGCAGCCCGGTCCGCGGGTCGAGGTCCTCGACGGCGCGTCCCATCTGGACGTGGTCGGCGGCGCCCTGCGCGGCGGCGGGGCCCGCGACGAGACACAGGGCGGTGAGGACGGCGGCGGTGGCACGCATCGGACGCTCCCTCGGATGGATGCGGGGGACGGAACGCACAGGATGACCCCTAATGCTCGTCTCCAAGCTCATTGAACGCAAGCGCGACGGCGGGGCGCTCACGCCCGCCGAGTGGCGCGACCTCGTCGCGGCCTACGTCACGGGAGACGTTCCCGACTACCAGATGGCGGCGCTCGCGATGGCCGTGGTGTGGCGCGGCCTCGCGCCCGAGGAGCTCTCGGCCCTCGTGGACGCGATGCTCGACTCCGGCGACCGGCTCCGCTTCGACGGCTGGGACACGCCGAGGGTGGACAAGCATTCCACCGGCGGCGTCGGCGACAAGGTCTCGATCGTCCTGGCGCCGCTGGTCGCGGCGTGCGGCGTCGCGGTCCCGATGATGTCCGGCCGGGGCCTGGGCCACACCGGCGGCACGGTGGACAAGCTCGAGGCCATCCCCGGGTTCCGGGTGGGGCTCTCGCTCCGGGAAGCCGAGGCGCAGACCCGGCGGCTCGGCGTGGCGATGCTGATGGCGAGCCCCGAGGTGGCCCCGGCCGACCGGAAGCTCTACGCCCTGCGCGACGTCACCGGCACCGTCGCCAGCATCCCGCTCATCACCGCCAGCATCATGTCGAAGAAGCTCGCCGAGGGGCTCACCGGGCTCGTGCTCGACGTGAAGAGCGGCAGCGGGGCGTTCCTCACCCGGCTCGACCAGTCGCTCGAGCTCGCGCGGACGATGATCCAGGTCGGCGAGGCCCGCGGCTGCCGCACCGTGGCGCTGGTCACCGCGATGGACCGGCCGCTCGGCCGCGCCTGCGGCAATGCGCTCGAGATCGAAGAGTGCGTCATGGCGCTCCAGGGCCAGGGCCCGGCCGACCTGATGGAGGTGACCTACGCCCTCGGGGTCGAGATGCTCCTGGTCGGCGGGATCACCGCCGACCGCGCCGACGCCCGACGCCGGCGCGAGGCGGCGCTCGCGACCGGCCAGGCCGCCGAGCGCTTCGCGGCGATGGTCGAGGCGCAGGGCGGCAACCCCGCCATCGTCGAGGATCCGTCCATCCTGCCGCAGGCCGACGAGGTCGAGGTGTTCCGCGCCCCGCGCGCCGGCACCGTGGCCCGGGTGGAGCCGCGCCGCATCGGGTTCGGCGTCATCGAGCTGGGCGGGGGCCGCAGCAAGGTGGACGACACCGTGGACCCGAGCGTCGGGTTCGTGGTCACCGCCCGGCCCGGCGACACCGTGCAGGCGGGCGAGCCGATCGCCAGCGTCTTCGCCCGCGACCGCGCCGGGATCGAGCACGGGCTCAAGGTCCTCGGCGAGGCGATCACTTTCGGCGAGCCGGGCGAGGTGCTGCCGCTCGTGAGCCACCGCCTGACCGCCGCGGGGACGGAGACCCTCGCGGGGTGATCGGGGCGCTCGTCGCGGCCGCCGACCTGCTCGCGGCGGTCGGCGCGTGGATGCTCCGGCCTCGGCGCCGGCCGGCCGCGGAGCCGTGGGAGTCCGGGCGGCCTGAGCCGCCCGACCGGGCGGAGCTCGAGGCGGCCGAACGCGAGGTGCGCGAACGCCCCGCCGCGCTACCGCCCGACGAGGAACTTCCCGGCGACGACTGGGGACCGGGCGTACCCCGCTGAACGCGGCCGGAACCTGCCGGCGTCCGGCGGGTATCGGCCCCCATGCACGATCGCATCCTCCGCGCGTCGATGGTCCTGCCGCTGCCCCGGTCCGAGGTGTTCGCGTTCTTCGCGCGGGCCCGTAACCTCGAGGCCATCACCCCGCCCGAACTCGGGTTCCGGATCCTGACCCCGCGGCCGATCGCGATGCGGGCCGGGACGCTCATCGACTACCGCATCCGGCTCCACGGCGTGCCGCTCGGCTGGCGCACGCTCATCACCCGCTGGGAGCCGAACGAGCTGTTCGAGGACACCCAGCTGCGCGGGCCGTACGCCCGGTGGGTGCACACCCACCGCTTCACCGACGAGGCCGGCGGCACCCGGATCAGCGACGAGGTGCGCTACCGCCTCCCGTTCGGGCCGCTCGGCGGCCTGGTCCATCCCCTCGTCCGGCGCCAGCTCGACCGCATCTTCGCCTGGCGGGAACGGCGCGTCCGCGAGCTCCTTCTCGCGCGCTGACCGCCGACGGGGGATGGACGGCGGACGATCCCCTCGCCATCTTTGCGCCCTCCCCCCAACCTGCCGTCCCGCGTCGCCGCAGAAAGACCGCCGTGATCCACAGCCGCGCCGGCGCAGCGCGCCGCCGATGAGCGCCCTGCCTCCGGCCTATCGCCTCCGGACCGTCCTCCTCGCGTCCGCCATCGCCATCACCGCCGCTGACGCGGCCTGGGCCGGCGTCTGCCTCGCCACCGGCCTGGCGTACGCCGACGTCTCGTTCTGGATCTCGGTCGTGGCATACCTGGCCGCCGGCTGGGCCGGGACGCGGGCGGGCGGGCTCTCGCTCGGCGTGCTCGCGGGCGCGGTCACGTCGATGGTGGACAACTCCGCCGGCACCGCGGTCGCCTGGTGGATCGGGCCGGGCCGGCTGAGCGGCGGGTGGCCCGGCTTCGCCGAGATGGTGGCAGTCTTCGCGGTCTCGGTGGCGCTCGGCGCGCTGCTCGGGATGGCCGGCGGGGCGCTGGCACTCTTCGCGTCCCGGCTCTCGGGCGACGGCACCGCCGCGCCGCCGGCCGGACGGGTCGCGTCGTGACGGGGGCCGAGCCGCAGCTCCGCCGCGTGATGCGGTTCCGCGACGTGGTGCTGTTCTACATCGTCGCGGTGACAGGGCCCCGGTGGATCGCCTCCGCCGCCGCGGCCGGGCCGAGCTCGCTCGTCATCTGGGCCGTGGCGGCCGCGGCGTTCTTCGTGCCGAGCGCCTTCGCGGTGCTGGAGCTCTCGAGCCGCTATCCCGACGAAGGCGGGATCTACCTCTGGGTCAAGGAAGCCTTCGGCGAGCGCACCGCGTTCATGGCGGGGTGGCTCTACTGGGCGAGCAACCTGGTGTACTTCCCGGGGCTGCTCTACTTCGCCGCGGGCAACGCGCTCTTCATCGGCGGGCATCACTGGATCGGGCTGTCGGGGAGCGCGACCTACTACGTCGTCTTTTCCCTCGCCGGCCTCGGCCTGGCGCTCTGG
Source organism: uncultured Gemmatimonadota bacterium (assembly GCA_946479825.1). The sequence continues at coordinate 9,538 of CAMLHU010000011.1, read as the reverse complement.
CTCAACGTGGTGGGGCTCGACGTCGCGCGGCACCTGCACAACGTCGGGGCGTGGGCCACCTGGGTCCCGGTGGCGCTCCTGGCCCTGATGGGGCTGGTGGCGTGGACCCAGTTCGGGGTCGCCAGCGACTTCAGCCCGCACGCGCTCGTCCCCTCGACCCATCTCTCGGACATCGCCTTCTGGGCCACCCTCGCGTTCGCGTTCGGCGGACTGGAGACCGCCTCGCTGATGGGGGGCGAGATCGAGGAGCCCGCCCGCACCATTCCGCGGGCCGTCGTCGCGGCCGGGCTCGCCATCGCGGCGATCTACGTCGTCGGCACCGTCGCCATCCTGGTGGCGCTGCCGGCCGGCGAGGTGAGCGGGATCCAGGGGATCATGCAGGCCATCCAGCAGACCGCCGACCGGGTCGGGTTCGGGGCGCTCGTCCCGATCACCGCGCTCCTCCTGGCCATCGGGAGCCTCGGCGGCGTGGGGGCGTGGCTCGCCGCGTCGAGCCGGCTGCCGTACGTCGCCGGGATCGACCGGGCGCTGCCGTCGGTGTTCGGACGGCTGCATCCGAAGTGGGGGACGCCCGCCGTGGCGCTCACCGTGCAGGCGGCGATCGCGGCGGTCTTCACGGTGCTGGGCCAGGCGGGGACCAACGTGCGCGCCGCGTACGACGTGCTGGTGAGCATGTGCGTGGTCTGCTTCTTCATCCCCTACGTGCTGATGTTCGCCGCCTACGTCCGGGTGCAGGCGTTCCCCGCGGGGCCGGCGGTGCGCCGCCCGCCAGGGGGCCGGCCCGTGGCGCTCCTGTGCGGGATCGCCGGCGTCGTGGTGACGCTCATCTCGATCGCCCTCGCCTGCCTGCCCGGGCCCAACGAGGCGGTGCCGGCGCTCGCCGTGATCAAGATCGTCGGGCTCAACCTGATCCTGGTCGTGGCGGGGTTCGTGCTGTACGGCGTGGCGCGGCGGAATCGGGGGGAGAGGTGAGGGGTAGGTAGCAGGCGAGGAGGCGAGGAGAAGAGGAGAGGAGGAGAAGAGGGCAAGGGGAGAGAGGTGTGCGGGAAGAGCAGACGGGCCCCGGATCAGACTCCTGACCGGGGCCCGCCTTGTTCTCACGTACCTCTGTTTCCCTCGTCCCCTCTTCTCCTCCCCTCCTCATCTCTTCTTCTCTTCGTATCCCTCCCCGGGCCTACACGTCCAGATTCGACACGTACTTCGCGTTGGCCTCGATGAACAGCCGGCGGGGTTCGACCTCGTCGCCCATGAGCTCGTCGAACAGCTTGCTGGCCTCGACGGCGTCGTCGAGCGTCACGCGGAGCAGGGTGCGGCGCGCCGGGTCCATGGTGGTCTCGCGGAGCTGCTCGGGGTTCATCTCGCCGAGGCCCTTGTAGCGCTGGATCATCACGTTGCCCTTGCCGTCGGCGCCCTGCAGCCGCTTGGTGTACTCGTCGCGCTCGGCCTCGGTGTAGGCGTAGAACACCTCCTTGGCCTTGGCCACGCGGTAGAGCGGCGGCTGCGCGATGTACACGAACCCGGCGTCGATGAGCTCGGGCATCTGCCGGAAGAAGAACGTGAGCAGCAGCGTCCGGATGTGGGCGCCGTCCACGTCGGCGTCGGTCATCAGGATGACCTTATGGTACCGGGCGTCGTCGAGCTTGAACTCCTCGCGCACGCCGGCGCCGATGGCCGTGATGATGGCGCGGATCTCCTCGTTGCTGAGGATCTTGTCGATCCGGGCCTTCTCGACGTTCAGGATCTTGCCGCGGAGCGGCAGGATGGCCTGGAACGACCGGTCGCGTCCCTGCTTGGCCGAGCCGCCGGCCGAGTCGCCCTCGACCAGGAAGAGCTCGCAGGTCTTGGGGTCGTCGTTGGAGCAGTCGGCCAGCTTGCCGGGGAGCACCGCGCTGTCGAGGCCCGACTTCTTGCGGACCAGGTCGCGGGCCTTGCGGGCCGCCTCGCGGGCGCGGGCGGCGCTGGCGGCCTTCTCGATGACCGTCTTGGCGACGCCGGGGTGCTCCTCGAGCCAGGTGCCGAGGTGCTCGTTCACCACCGCCTTGACGATGCCCTCGACCTCGGAGTTGCCGAGCTTGGTCTTGGTCTGCCCCTCGAACTGCGGCTCCTTGACCTTCACGTGGAGGACGCAGGTGAGCCCTTCCCGGATGTCGTCGCCCGAGAGCGAGAAGTCCGCCTTCTTGAGCGACGGGCTGTCCTTCGCGAACTCGTTGATGGTGCGGGTGAGCGCCGCACGGAACCCGGTGAGGTGGGTGCCGCCTTCGTGCGTGTTGATGTTGTTCACGAAGGTGAACGTGTTCTCGTTGTACCCGTCCTCGTACTGGAGGGCCAGGTCCACCTCGACCTCGTCCTTGGTGGCCGAGAACGCCACCGGCTTCGGGAAGAGCGCCTTCTTGTTCCGGTTGAGCCACTGGACGAACTCGACCAGGCCGCCCTTGGCGTAGAAGGTCTCTTCCTTCGGCTTCTCGCCGCGCTCGTCCTTGAGCGTGATCGAGACGCCCTTGTTGAGGAACGAGAGCTGCCGGAGGCGGTCGGCGAGGGTGGTCCAGCTGAACTCGAGCACGGAGAAGATCTCGGGGTCGGGCTTGAACCGGACCAGGGTGCCGGTCTCCTTGGCCTTGCCGACCGTGGTGAGCTTCTTGACGGTGGCGCCCCGCACGAACTCCATCATGTACTGGTTGCCGCCGCGCTTCACCTTGACCACGGTGCGCTCGGACAGCGCGTTCACCACCGACACGCCCACGCCGTGGAGCCCGCCCGACACCTTGTAGCTGTCCTTGTCGAACTTGCCGCCGGCGTGGAGCACGGTGAGCGCCACCTCGACCGCGGGCATCTTCTCGGTGGGGTGCATGTCCACCGGGATGCCGCGGCCGTTGTCGTCCACGCTGCACGATCCGTCGGGGTGGAGCGTCACCACGATGGTGTCGCAGTACCCCGCGAGCGCCTCGTCGATGGCGTTGTCCACCACCTCGTACACCAGGTGGTGCAGCCCGTTCTCGCCCGTGGACCCGATGTACATCCCGGGCCGCTTCCGGACCGCCTCGAGCCCCTTGAGGACGGTGATGGACTGTGCGTCGTATTCCTTGCCGTGGGTCGCGTCGGCGGACGTCTTGGCCATGGTCCCTGTCGGTTAGCGTCGGTCCGGGGCAAGGGGCCCCGGGATCCAGCGGATGCTCGTGATGAGGCGCGTGCGGCGCCCCGCGTTGAGTCGCCCGATGATGCGCGGCGTCATCAGGCTCAGTTCGGTCGCCCAGGGCGCGGTGGCCACCCGGACTCGCAGCACCCCGTCGGCGCTCACGCTCTCGGGGGCGGTCACCTTGGCGATCTGCGGCCCGACCAGCGCGGCCCAGTCCTCCAGCACGCCGGCCTGCTCCACCCGGGTCTTCATCCCGGACCGCTTGAGCCACGCGTCGAGCGCGTCGGCGAGCGGGGTGGGGGTCGTCGGGGTGCGGGGCCGCGATCGCATCGGCATCCTCAGCTCGGGCGCACTGCGCCGCGGTCGACGTGCCACACCGGGAGGTCGAGCGCCGGCGGGATCTCCTCCGGGCGCGGCGCCGAGAGCAGCACCTGCCGCACCCCGCCCGCCGCGAGCCGGCCGGCCAGCCGCTGCTGGCGCTCCCGGTCGAGCTCGGCGAAGACGTCGTCGAGGATGAGGACCGGTTCCTCTCCCCGGCGCGCCCGCAGCGTCCCGAGCTCGAGCAGCTTGAGCGCGATGGCGGCGCCGCGCTGCTGACCGGTGGAGCCGTAGTCGCGCAGCGGCCGGCCGTCGAGCGAGAGCCGCAGGTCGTCGCGGTGCGGACCGACGGTGGTCATTCCCCGGGCCCGGTCGCGCGGCTCCGCCTCGCGGAACGCGGCGTCCCACGCGGCGGGGTCGGCCAGCGCCTCCCGGCCCGCGTACGCCAGCGCCGTGGTCCCGGGCTCGCCCAGGCCTGCGAACTCCGCCGCGAACCGCGGCGCCGCCTCAGTGACCCAGCCGACCCGGGCGGCCACCAGCACCGCACCCGCCGCCGCCAGCGCCGGCTCGAAGGCCCGCGCCGAGTCGAGGTCGTTCCGCCGGAGCGCGGCGTTCCGGTGGCCCAGCGCCGCCCGGTATCTCGCGAGCGCCGCCAGGTACGCCGGATCGGCGAGCGACAGCAGCCGGTCGAGGTACTGGCGCCGCTCGCCCGGCGCCCCCGCTGCGAGCGCGGTGTCGGCCGGCAGGAACGCCACCGCCAGCCACTGGCCGATCGCCCGCTGCAGCTTCCGCTCGGGGACGTCGTCCACGGTCACCCGCTTGTCCCGCCCCTCGGCCGCCCAGGTGGCCGCGGCGCTGCGCGCCGGCGACCCGCCCCACTCGATCCCCACCGTGAACCCCGGACCGCCGAAGGCCGCGAGCTCGGCGTCGGTCGCCCCGCGGAACGACCGGAAGAGCACGGGATAATAGGTCGCCTCGAGCAGGTTGGTCTTGCCGGCGCCGTTCGGGCCGAGCAGGGCCATCCCGCGTTCCGGTACGTCCACGTCGAGCGGGGCCAGGTTGCGGAAGCCGCGGGCCCGCAGGCGGCGGAGCCTCACGGCACCACCCGGTAGGTGCGGCTCTTCGTCTGGCCGGTGTCGCCCAGGAGGTTCACCGCCGCCACGAAGATCCGGATGGTCCCGGTGTCGCCGATGGAGCCGGGCGGGAACACCTGTCCGAAGGTCACGGTGTCGAGCCCGCCGCCGTGGATCACGCCGATCGGCGGCAGCGGTCCCTGGACGGTGAACCAGATCGAGTCGATCCCGTCCGGGGTGGTCACGTTACCGACGATCACCAGCGAGTCGGCCTGGTGCAGCGTGGTGTCCTGCGCCGGCTTGGTGATGGTGATGACCACGGGACCGGTGGCCGTATCGGGGCCCGGGAAGACCAGCCGGGCCCGGTCGGAACAGGCGGCCGCACCGAGCACCCCCAATCCGACCAATCGACCGATCCACCCCCGGCGCGCCATTCCTTAAATGTAGCGTCCCGCGGGGGGCTTTTGGAGCGGGCTACTTCCCCTGAAAATTCGGCTTCCGTTTGGCCAAGAAGGCGGCCATCCCCTCCCGCATGTCGGCCGAACCGGAGAGAAGGCCGAAATGGTTGGCCTCGAGCAGGAGCGCCTCGTCGAGGCTCATCTCGAACCCCGCGTCCACCGCTTCGAGGCAGAGCCGCACCGCGAGGGGGCCCTGCTCCAGGATGGTCCGGAGCAGCGCCTCGGCCTCCGCCAGCAGCGCCTCGGGGGCCACCACCTTGTTCACGAGCCCGATCCGGTACGCCTCGTCCGCGTCCACCATCCGGCCGGTGACGAGCAACTCGATCGCGCGCCCCTTGCCCACGAGCCGGGGGAGGCGCACCGTCCCGCCGTAGCCGGGCCCGATGCCGAGCTTGACCTCGGGCTGGCCGAACTTGGCCGTGGCGCTCGCCACCCGGAGGTGGCAGGCCATCGCAAGCTCGCACCCGCCGCCGAGGGCGAAGCCGTTGACCGCGGCGATGACCGGCTTGCCGCAGCGCTCGAGGGCGCGGAACGCCGCCTGCCCGCGCTGGGCCCGCGCCTTCCCCTCCTGCGGCGACTGGCGCTCGAGCTCGGCGATGTCGGCCCCCGCCACGAACGCCTTGGCCCCGGCGCCGGTCAGGATCGCGCCCCGGATGGCGGTGTCGGTGGCAAGGTGGCGCGCCGCGTGGCCGATGTCCTCGATCAGCGCGTCGTTCAGGGCGTTGAGCTTGTCGGGACGGTTCACCGTGAGCCAGGCGATCCCGTCACGGACGTCGAAGGTGAGGTGGGTGAGTTCCATAGGTCGGACAAACATACACTAGATTCCCCGCCATGCCGACGTCCCGCCGCAACGACCTCGCGATGCTCCTCGTGGTCGTCATCTGGGCCGCCAACTTCTCGGCCCTCAAGGTCACGCTGGCGGAAGTCCCCATCCTCGCCATCGGCGCCATCCGGTTCGTGCTCGGCGCGGCCGCGCTGATGCTGGTGGTCCGGTGGCGCGAGGGCGACGCGCGGATCCCGCCCGGGCAGTTCTGGCGGCTGGTGTGGCTCGGCGTGGTCGGGAACACCATCTACCAGACCCTGTTCATGGTCTCGCTCGAGCGCACGTCGGTCGCCAATTCGGCCATCCTCCTCGCCACCTCGCCGCTCATCGTCGCGGCGCTCGGCGCGGTCACCGGCGTCGAGCGGCTCACCCGCGCCGTGGCGCTCGGGCTCGCCATCGCCTTCGCCGGCGTGGTGCTCGTCGTGGGCCTGGAAGGCGCGTCCTTCACCGCGGCCACCCGCCTTGGCGACCTCAGCATGCTCGGCGCCGCGATCTGCTGGGCCATCTTCACCCTCGGCGTCCGCCGGCTCCCGCCCGAGATCTCCGCGCTCCGCGTCACCGCGCTCACCACGCTCACCGGCGCTCCCGGGCTGCTCCTCCTCGGCCTCCCCGACCTCTTCTCGATGTCGTGGCACTCCGTGAGCCTCCCGGCCTGGGGCGGCCTGGGCTACGCGCTGGTCTTCTCGCTCGTGCTGGCGTACACCCTCTGGAACGACAGCGTGCAGCAGGTGGGGCCCAACCGGACCGCCATCTACAACTGCCTCGTGCCGCTCATCGCGATGGTCATCGCCTGGCGGTTCCTGCACGAGCCGATCGGCGCGATGCAGGTCCTCGGCGCGCTGCTCATCGTCGGGGGCGTCCTGCTGAGCCGGGCCGGCCGGCCAGGGCTTCCGGCCGCGGCGGCGGAGCCCGCGTGACCGCGATCCTCGGTCTCGACCAGGGGACCACGGGGAGCACCGCGCTCGTCGTCCACGAGGACGGGGCGATCCTGGGCCGCGGGTACCAGGAGATCCACCAGCATTATCCCCGCCCGGGGTGGGTGGAGCACGATCCCGAGGAATTGTTCTCGAGCCTCGTGACCGCCGGCCGCCGCGCGCTCGAGGCGGCGGGGCTCCGCGCGGCCGACCTGGCGGGGATCGGCATCGACACCCAGCGCGAGACGGTGGTGGTCTGGGATCGCCGGACGTTCACGCCGGTGGCGCCCGCGATCGTCTGGCAGGACCGGCGGACGGCAGAGCGGTGCCGGGAACTCCGGGCCGAGGGGCGGGCGGAGTGGCTCGCGGCGCGGACCGGGCTCGTCCCCGATCCGTACTTCTCGGCCACCAAGCTCGAGTGGCTCCTGCTCGCCGACCCGGCGCTCCGCAAGCGCGCGGCGGCCGGCGAGCTCGCGGCGGGCACGGTGGAGAGCTGGGTCACCGCGCGGCTCACCGGCGGTGCGGCCCACGTGAGCGACCACACCAACGCGAGTCGCACGCTGCTGTACGACCTCGAGCGCCGGGTCTGGGATCCGGAGCTGCTCGAGCTCTTCGGCGTGCCCGCCGAGCTCCTCCCGGCGCTGGTCGAGTCGAGCGGCGTCGCCGGCGAGGCGGGGGCGGAGCACTTCGGCTCGGCGCTCCCGATCGCCGGGCTCGCGGGCGACCAGCAGGCCGCACTCTTCGGGCAAGGGTGCGTCACCCCCGGGGCCGCCAAGACCACGTACGGCACCGGCGCCTTCCTGCTCGGCTTCGTCGGCGACCGGCCCCGGCGGTCGCACCACGGACTGCTCTCGACCGTCGCGTGCGGCCCGCGGGGGGAGCCGGCCTACGCGCTCGAGGGGAGCGTGCTCATCGCCGGCGCGGCGGTGCAGTGGCTGCGCGACGGCCTCGGGCTCATCGCGCACGCCGCCGAGACGGAGGCGCTGGCCCGGAGCGTGCCGGACACCGGCGGCGTCCACTTCGTGCCGGCGTTCGCGGGGCTCGGCTCGCCCCACTGGGAGCCGGAGGCCCGGGGCACCATCACGGGGATCACCGGCGGCACCACGAGGGCGCACCTCGTCCGCGCCACCCTCGAGGCGATGGCCTTCGGCTGCGCCGAACTGCTCACCGCGATGAGCGACGACACCGGCGCCCCGCTCGCAACGCTTCGGGTGGACGGCGGCGCCGCCGCCAACGACTGGCTGATGGAGTTCCAGGCCGGCCTGCTGGGTGTCCCCGTCGAGCGGCCGGACGTGGTGGACACCACCGCGCTCGGCGCCGCCGGGCTCGCCGGCCTGGCCCTCGGCGTGTGGCGCTCCGCCGACGAATTCCGCGGCCGCCGGAAGTATGTCCGGTTCACGCCCGGCTGGAGCGGGGCCCAGCAGGATCGGGCCCTGGCGGGGTGGCGCCGGGCCGTGGCCGCGGCACTCGCCTGGGCCAGAGACTGGCGCCAGTGAGCCGGGGCTTTACACTATATGAGGGCTGATTCATCCGGATCTGCGGAGTTCCATTAAGGTTCCTGCAGTATTCCTTCCCGACATCGCAGCGCAGGCCGTGGACGTCCGGACGGCCGTCCCGACCCCCCGCGTGGAGGCGACCCTATGAAGGCTGGCACCAAGTTCCTGCTCGGCGCGGTGGTCATCGTCGCGAGCGTGAGCATCCTGATGGTCGAGGGCGTGAAGGAGACCGGGACCTACTTCCTCACGCCGACCGAACTGCACGACCGCGTGGCCAAGGACCCGACGTTCCTCAACGTCGGCCTCAAGGTCGGCGCCAAGGTCGTCAAGGGCTCGCTCCGCCGGAACACGGCCGACCACGAGATCGACTTCCAGGTGAGCGACGGGAAGACCATCTATCCGGTGACCTACCGCGGCACCATCCCCGACACGTTCACCGACGCCGACGACATCGACGTCGTCGTCGAGGGACGCCTGCAGGCCGACGGCGTGCTCCACGCGACCGACGTACTCGCCAAGTGCGGCTCGCGGTACGACGCCGTCCCCAAGGCCTGACGCCGTGACCCTCCTCGGCACCCTGGTCCTGTGGCTGACCGTCCTCGTGAGCACCTGGGGGGCGGTCGTGGCCTTTTCGGGGCGGTGGCGTACCCGCCCCGAGCTCGGGCAGAGCATCCGCGGCGCGGTGTTCGCGGGGTTCGGCCTCCTGCTGGTGGCGGCGGCCTGCCTCTGGCAGGTGCTCGCGGCGCACGACTTCAACGTCGAGTACGTGGCCGCCTACACCTCGCGCAACCTCCCGACCTACTTCCTGGTCTCGGCGTTCTGGGCGGGGCAGAAAGGCTCGCTGCTGCTCTGGGCCATCGTGCTGTCGCTGTTCGCGACGCTGGCGCAGTGGCTCACCTCGCGGCGGTACGCCGACCTGCTGCCGTACGTCGCCGGCGTCACCTGCACGGTGCTGGTGTTCTTCGTGATGGTGATGATCACGAGCGCCAACCCGTTCGAGCGGCTGGCCTACACCCCGGCCGACGGCCGCGGGCTCAACCCCCAGCTGCAGCACCCGGCGATGATCATCCATCCGCCGATGCTCTACCTGGGCTACATCAGCGCGGTCATCCCCTTCGCCTTCGCCATCGCGGCGCTGCTCTCGCGCCGGCTCGACACCGGGTGGATCCACGCCATCCGGAAGTGGACCCTGGTCTCGTGGCTCTTCCTCTCGATGGGGATCACCCTCGGGATGTGGTGGGCCTACGTCGAGCTCGGCTGGGGGGGCTACTGGGCGTGGGACCCGGTCGAGAACGCCAGCTTCCTCCCCTGGCTCACGATGAC
>CAMLHU010000010.1 GCA_946479825.1 uncultured Gemmatimonadota bacterium | reverse complement strand
AACTTCGCTTCGTTAGAAATCCCCGGCGAGCGTGAGCGTCGGGCCGGAGCCGGGCCGTGCATTGCCGGCGAGGCGCTGGCGCCAGTCGAGGTGCACCTTGACGTTGCGGCGCACCTGCATCGTCAAGCGCGGGCCGGCGTCGACGCGATAGAGGCCGGGCTGCGCGCCGCCCCAGACTCCGAAGCCGGCCGAGAATTGCCGGTACACCGGGCGGGTGACGGCGAAGCCCCCGTCAACGAACAGGTCGCGGCTCTTGAACCCGACGACGCCACCCTGGAGGTACCCGTCGAGGGTGAAGCGCCACGGTAGCGGCTGTTCATAGATCCCGCCCTCGAGGAACAAGGCGAAAGCGCTGCGGCCGCCGCCATAGCGCCCGATCGCCTGCCGCCGCTCCGCAGTCAGCCAGACCGGGATGTTGGCGAGTGGGCGGACTCGGACGCCGGCCGCGATTTCGCCGCCACGACGCCCGACCTCGGAGCTGGCGCGGGCCGTAACCGCCAGCTGGCGATTGAAATTATAGACGAGCCGAGCGCCGGCCTGGCTGGCGCCGAGCTGCCCGCCGGTGGCGAGCGAACGGGAGCCGGCAAGGCCGCTCTGCTGACTGCGCAACAGCGCCCAGCTGCTGAGCTGGAGACGGTCCAGACCCGGCTTGAGCGGTGGCACCGCAGCGACAGGGACGCTCTGGCGGCGTCCGGCGATCGACGCGCGCTGCGGCAACGAAGCGTCGGTCAGGAGCGAAAGCGGGCCCTGATCGAGCGGCGGCAGCTGCAGATATTCTCGTGGATCGCGATCGATCTCGGCGAACCGGCGTGGCGGCGGGGAAGGCTCTGCTGCCCGCCGCGCCGGCGGCAATTGGTACACCGCAGAGATGCCGGGACGCATGACGACGGGGACTCCGACGACGCCCTGGACGTGGCCTGGGTGCCCGGCGCCTTCGAGCTTGGCGTCGCCGTCGCGACGGCCGCCCGCTCCGGGCGCTATGCCTGCGTGGTGGCGCTCGGCGCCGTCGTGCGCGGTGAGACCCCGCACTTCGACTTCGTGGCCGGCGAGGCGAGCCGGGCGCTCAACAGCGTGGCGCTCGAGACCGGCCGGCCGGTCGGCTTCGGCCTCCTCACCACCGACGACCTGCACCAGGCGCTGGCGCGCGCCGGCGGCGCGGCGGGCAACAAGGGCTACGAAGCCGCCGAGGCGGCCATCCGCGCGGCCGACCTGGTGGCGCGGCTCGGGGGGGCGCGGTGAAGCGCCCCGAGAGCAAGCACCGCGCGCGCGCCCTGCAGCTGCTCTACGCCTGGGAGGTGGGGGGCGGGGGGTCGGTCGAGGCGGTCGGCTCCGGGCTCGTGCGCCTGGCCGAGCACCCGGCGGAGATGGTCGAGCAGCTCGGCCCGGCGGAGACGCTGGCGCAGGGCGTCCTCGCCGACGTTGCCGCGCTCGACCGGCTGGCCGGGGCCGCGGCCGAGAACTGGCGCTGGGAGCGGGTCGGCATCATCGAGCGCAACATCCTGCGGATCGCGGTCCTCGAGCTGCGCGGCGGCGTGGTGCCGCCCAAGGTGGTCATCGACGAGGCCGTGCACCTGGCGCACCTGTTCGGCGGTCCCAAGTCGGCCGCGTTCGTGAACGGCGTGCTCGACCGCGTGGCCCGCACGCTCGGCCGCCTGTGAACATCCTGCTCGTCAACTGGAACGACCCGGAGAACCCGCACGCCGGGGGCGCCGAGGTCCACCTGTTCGAGATCTTCGGCCGGCTGGTGCGCCGGGGGCACCGGGTGCGGCTGGTCTGCTCCGGGTGGCCCGGGGCCGCGCCGTCTGCGGTCGTCGACGGCATCGAGATCACCCGCGTCGGCGGCCGCCACACCTTCGCGCTGCTCGGCCGCGGGGCGGTGCGCCGCGCCATCCGGGCCGAGGCGCCGGACGTGGTGGTCGAGGACATCAACAAGATCCCGCTCTTCACCGCCCAGCTCGCGCCCGGCGCCCACTGCGCGCTGGTGCCGCACCTCTTCGGGGCCACCGCCTTCCACGAGGCGGACCCGGCGTCGGCCGCCATCGTGTGGCTCTCGGAGCGGCCGATCCCGTGGTGCTACCGGCGGTCGGGGTTCCACGCCATCAGCGAGAGCACCCGCGACGACCTCGTGCATCGCGGCGTCCCCGCCGGCCGCATCGAGGTCATCCATCCGGGGGTGGACGCCGACCGGTTCCGTCCCGATCCGGTCGTGGGCCGGACCCCGCACCCGACCTTCCTGTTCCTCGGCCGGCTCAAGCGCTATAAAGGAGTGGAGACCGCGATCCGTGCCCTGGCGCTCGCCCGTCGCCAGCGTTCCGACCTTGCCCTGGACGTGGTAGGTTCAGGGGACGACCGGCCCCGGCTGGAACAGCTGGCCGCCCGGTCGGGCATCGCCGACGCCGTCCGGTTCCACGGCCGGGTGGCGGAGGCCGACAAGCTCCGGTTCCTGCGGAGCGCGTGGGCCAACGTGTTCCCCTCGCCCAAGGAAGGGTGGGGGATCACCAACGTGGAAGCGGCCGCCTGCGGCACCCCGTCCCTGGCGTCCGACGCTCCCGGACTGCGCGACTCGGTCCGGCACGGGGAGACCGGGTACCTGGTGCCGCACGGCGACGCCGCCGCCCTGGCGGAGCGCTACCTGGCCCTGGCCGCCGACCCCGCGCTCGTCGAGCGCCTCGGCCGGCAGGCGCGGGCCTTTGCAGAGGCGCACTCCTGGGAGAGCGCCGCCCTGCGCACCGAGGCCCACCTCGCTTCCCTCATCGCCGCGGCCCGCCGCGGCTGACCTCCACGGAGGGGCCATGCACACCACGATCACCGCCCGCCATTGCGAGATCCCCGACGCCCTGCGTGCGCGCGCCGCCGAGGTCTGTGCGCGCCTTGAACGCCACGCCAGCCGGCCGGTGGATTGCAGCGTGACCTTCGACGTCGGCCGCCTGGCCCAGACGGCGGAGCTGCGGCTGCATCTCTCGGGGGGCGAGGTGCTCGTGGCCACCGGCGAAGGGTCCGACCACCGGTCCGCGCTCGACCGCGCCGAGGAGCGCCTCCGGCGCCAGCTCGAGCGGGTCCACGTCCACCCGGCCCGGCAGAAGGCGACGGAGGCGCCGGAGGCGTGACGCTCCGCATCAAGGACCTCCTGGCCCGCAAGGGCGATCCGCTCCAGCTCGAGGCCCTCACCGGGGAGAACGGGCTGGAGCGCTTCGTCCCGGACGAGGAGGTCGGGAGTCCCGGGCTCGTGCTGGCCGGGTTCACCGAGCGCTTCCAGCCCCGGCGGCTCCACGTGCTGGGCGAGACCGAGATCTCCTACCTCAACACGCTGGAGCCCGAGCACCGTCGCCGGGTCATCCTCGCGTTCTTCGGCTTCGACCTGCCGTGCGTGTTCGTCACCAAGGGGCAGGAGGTCCCGCCCGAGGTGCTCGACGCGGCGCGGGCCACCGGCACCCCGGTGCTCCGCACCCGGCTCAAGACTGGCGAGTTCTACCGTCGCATCAAGCCGGTGCTCGAGGCGGCGTTCTCGCCGCGCGCCACGGTGCACGGCTCGCTCGCCGACGTGTACGGCGTCGGCCTCCTCTTCACCGGGCGCTCGGGCATCGGCAAGAGCGAGTGCGTGCTCGACCTCGTGGAGCGCGGCCACCGGCTGGTGGCGGACGACGTGGTGCTGGTGTCGCGGCGGGGGCACGACGTGCTGATGGGGCAGGGGCACGAGCTCGCGGCGCACCATATGGAGATCCGCGGCGTCGGCCTCGTGGACATCCCGGCGCTCTTCGGGATCCGGGCGGTGCGCCAGCAGAAGCGCATCGAGGTCGTGGTCCACCTCGAGGACTGGGAGAAGGCGCAGTCGGTGGACCGGACCGGCCTCCTGCGCGAGGAGGCCACCATCCTCGACGTGGCGCTCCCCAAGGTCATCGTCCCGCTCAACCCCGGCAAGAACATCACGGTCATCGCCGAGGTGGTGGCGATGATGCACCTGCTGCGGTTTTCGGGGGTGGACGTGGCCACCAAGTTCAACGAGCGGCTCATCCGTAAGATGAAGGAAGCGCAGGGCGTGCGCGAATACCTGCAGGAAGACTATGAGTGAGCCGCTGCGCGGGGTGGTGGTGGCCCACGGCGCCGTCGCCGACGCGCTGATCCGCTCCGCCGAATCCATCAGCGGGGTGACCGGCGCGCTGCAGCCCATCTCCAACAGCGACTGCGACCGCGCGCTCCTCGAGAGCCGCCTGGCCGGGGCCATCGGCGCCGGGCCGGCGGTCATCTTCGTGGACCTGCCGAGCGGCTCCTGTCTGTTCGCGGCGCTGCACCGGTTCCACGGCGACCCCGGCGTGAAGGTGGTCACCGGGGTCAACCTCGCGATGCTGGTGGACTTCGTCTTCCACCGCGACCTCACGCCGCTCGCCGCCGCCGAGCGGGCGTCGCAGGCGGGGGTCCGGGCCATCAAGGTCCCCTGATGGCGATCCGCCTCTTCCGGGTGGACGACCGGCTGGTCCACGGCCAGGTCGTCATCGGCTGGGGGCGGCCGCTCGGGGCCCGGTTCGTCGTGGTCGTGGACCCGGTCCTGGCCCGGAGCCCCTGGGAGCAGGAGCTCTACCGGATGGGCGTCCCCCCCGAAGTGACCCTCGAATTCTGCGACGTCGCCGAGGCCGCCGGCCGCGCGGCCGAATGGGAGCGGCGCCCCGAGGTCGGGATCGTCCTCACCGGCGACATCGCCACGATGCGGGCGCTCCGCGAGGCGGGGTGGGCCATCCCGCGCGTCAACCTGGGCGGCGTGCACGCGGGGCCGGGCCGGACCGAGCGTCTCCCGTACCTCTTTCTTGGCGCCGGCGACCTCGCCGACCTGCGCGCGCTGGCCGACCAGGGCGTGGCGGTCACCGCGCAGGACGTCCCGACCGCCGAACCCGTGACGCTGGCGGCGCTGTCCTGATGCCCGGCCCCCTCGCCTGGATCGGCCTCATCGTCGCGGGGACCGCGGCGGGACTCGACCTCGCGACCGGGCCGCAGGTGCTGCTCAATCGGCCGGTCGTGGTCGGCACCCTTGCCGGTCTCATCCTGGGCGATCCGTGGAAGGGGATGCTGGTCGGCAGCGCGCTCGAGCTCTTCGCGCTCGAGGTCTTGCCGGTCGGCGCGTCGCGATATCCCGACTTCGGGCCCGGCGCGGTGGGCGCGGCGCTCGTCCTCTGGACCGGAGGCGTCCAGGACCTCTGGCGCGCGGTGCTCGTGGGGCTCGCGGCGGCGGTCGCGGGCGGGTGGAGCCTGGTGATCCTGCGGCGCCGGAACGCCGATGCCGCCGCCCGGGCCACCGCGGCGCTGCAGGCGCTCGAGCCCGGCGTGTTCGGGCGGCTGCAGGCGGCAGGCTTCCGCCGCGACCTCCTCCGCAGCGCGGCGCTGACGCTGCTCGGCCTCGGCCTGGCGCGCCTGTCGGAGCTGCTCCCGCCGGTGGCCGCCGATCGCGCGGGGTGGCTCAACGCAGCGGCGCTCGGCGCGGGGGCCGCCGCTGCGATCAACGGCGCCATCCGCAACGCCGGGCGCGGTCGGCGGCTCGGCGCGCTCGGCGCCGGCCTGGCCGTCGGGACCTTGTGGGCGGTCCTGCGATGAGGCCGGAGCGCCGCGCGTGGCTCCGCTTGCTGGCCATCCAGGCCGGGTGGAACTACGAGTTCATGTCCGGCATCGGCATCGGCCACGCCACCGAGCCGCTGCTCGAGGACCTGACCGAGAGCGACCCGAGCCGCCACGCCGACGCGCTGCGACGGGCGGGCGGGTTCTTCAATTCGCATCCGTACCTGGCCGGCGTCGCGGTCGGCGCGGAGGCCCGGGCGGAGTACGACGGGATCGCGCCGGCGCAGGTGGCCCGTCTGCGGGCCGCCCTCTGCAGCCCCCTCGGCGCCCTCGGCGACCAGCTCTTCTGGGCCGGGCTGTGGCCGGCGGTGCTCGGGGCGGCCGTCATCGCCGGCGCGGTCGGGGCCGGATGGTGGGTGCCGGCGGGCGCCGTGGCGCTGATGCTCGCGGTCCGCGGCGCCACCACCCGCTGGGCCCTCCGCACCGGGCTCCGCTCCGGGTTCCAGGTCGGCGCCGCGCTGCAGCAGACCCGCCTGCGGTCGCTCGTGACCCCGCTCGGCGTCGCGGCTGCGCTCGTCGTGGGCGCGGCGGTGCCGCTGATGCTGCGGGCCGGCCTCCGCGGCTCGGGGTCGGGGGCCTGGGCGCTGGCGCTCGTGGTTGCAGCGGCCGGGATCGCCTCCGTCCAGCGCTTCGGGACCCGGGTGACCGGGGTCCGGCTCGGGCTCGTCGCCGTGGTGCTCACCTTCTTCGCCGGGATGATCCTCCGATGACGGAACGCAGCACCACCATCGTGAATCCCCTCGGCCTCCACGCCCGGCCCGCGGCGCAGTTCGTCAAGCTCGCCAGCACCTTCCAGGCGGAGATCGAGGTGAGCAAGGACGGGCTCGTGGTCAACGCCAAGAGCATCCTGGGGGTGATGATGCTGGCGGCCGAGTGCGGCAGCACCCTCCGCATCGTGGCGACCGGGGCGGACGAGGTCGCGGCGGTCGAGGCCCTCGCCGCGCTCGTGGCGCGGGGGTTCGGCGAGGCATGAGCGGCGGCCGGCGGCTCAAGGGCGTGGGCGTCTCGCCCGGGGTGGCCTACGCGCCGGCGGTCACGGTGCGGTGGGACCTCCCCGACGTGCCCGACCGCGCCGTCACCGTCGACCAGGTGGACGGCGAGGTCGTGCGGCTGCGCGAGGCGGTGGCGGAGACCGTGCGGGCCCTCGACCAGCTGCGCCAGCGCGTGCTCGAGCGCGCCGGCCCCGAGGAGAGCCGGATCTTCGAGGCCCAGATGATGCTCGCGCAGGACGAGGACTTCCTGCGCTCGGTGGAGCACCTCATCCGCAAGAACCGCCTGAGCGCCGAGACCGCCTACGAGTTCAAGTCGCTTGAGCTCCGTAACCTCTGGGCCAGCTCGCCCAGCACCCGGCTCCGCGACCGGCTCGCCGACCTCGGCGCCATCCAGATCCGGATGCTGGCCCACCTGACGGGCAAGGCGGTCGAGGCGGTGTGGAGCGGCCCGTCCGACGGCGCGGAGCAGGTGATCGTGGTGGCGCACGAGCTCTCGCCCGGGCTCACCGTCCAGCTCGACCGCGACCACGTGGTCGGGCTCGTGAGCGAGGAGGGCACCCGCACCTCCCACGCCGCCATCCTGGCGCACTCCCTCGGGATCCCCGCGGTGATGGGCGCCGTCGCCGCGCTCGACCGCATCGCCCCCGGGACGATGGTCCTGCTCGACGGCCAGTCGGGGACGCTGGTGCTCGACCCGAGCCCGGCCGAGCTCGAGGAGGCCCGCGCCCGCCTCAGTCGCCGGCAGAAGACCGAGCTCGAACTCGAGGCGGCGGTGTCGCAGCCGGCCGAGAGCCCCGACGGCCATCGGTACACGCTCCTCAGCAACGTGGACCTCCCCGAGGAGATCCAGCCCGCGCTCCGCCACGGCGCGATGGGCGTGGGGCTCCTCCGCACCGAGTTCCTGGTCACGGGGCGGACCCACCTCCCGAGCGAGGACGAGCAGTACGCCTACTTCCGCCGGGTGGCCGACGCCTTCGGCGGCAAGCCGGTCGTCATCCGATCGTTCGACCTGGGCGGCGACAAGTTCCCGGTCGCGTTCCACGCCCCGCACGAGGCCAACCCGTTCCTGGGCTGGCGCTCCATCCGGGTGTGCCTCGACGAGCCGGACATCTTCCGTCCGCAGCTCCGCGCCGTCCTGCGCGCCGCGGCCGACCGCGACATCCGGCTGATGCTGCCGCTCGTGACCGAGGCGTCGGAGGTCACCGAGACGAAGCGGCTGCTGGCGGAGGAGGCGGGGCGGCTCGCGGCGGAGGGGGTGCGGGCGGCGGCCTCGGTGCCGGTCGGCGTCATGATCGAGACCCCGGCGGCCGTGGCGCTGGCCGACCAGCTCGCCGCCGTGAGCGCGTTCTTCAGCGTCGGCTCGAACGACCTCACGCAGTACACCCTGGCGGTGGATCGCGGCAACGCCCGGCTCGCGGAGCGGTTCAATCCCCACCATCCGGCGGTGGTCCGTCAGCTCGTGGCGATCGCCCGGGCGGGGGACGCGGCGGGGATCCCCGTCAGCGTCTGCGGGGAGATGGCCTCCGAGCCGCTCACCGCCGTGCTGCTCGCCGGCCTCGGCTACTCGGCGCTGAGCGTGGGCCCGCCCGCGCTGCCGCTGGTCAAGTGGGTGCTGCGTTCCGTCCCGCGGGCGGTGGCCCAGGCCGCGGCGACCGAGGCGCTCACCGCCACCTCGCCCGACGAGGTGCTCGACCTCCTCCGCCGCGCCACCGACCCGTACCTCGCGCGGCATTGAGCGGCCCGTTGTGCCGCCCCGGTCGGACCGGGTAGGTTTGCCCGGTCCGCCGTTCCCTGTCCACCGTTCACCGACCTCGCCTCCGATCATGGCCGCTCCCAAGCGTCACGTCTTCACCTCCGAATCCGTCACTGAAGGGCATCCGGACAAGGTCGCCGACCAGATCTCCGATGCCGTGCTCGACGCCATCCTGACCGCCGACGAGAGCGGCCGGGTCGCCTGCGAGACGCTGGTGACGACCGGCATGGCGGTGGTCGCCGGGGAGATCACGACGAAGGCCTACGTCCACATTCCCGACATCGTGCGTGAGACGGTGGCGCGGATCGGCTACACCGACGGCAGCCACGGGTTCGACTTCAAGACCGCGGCGGTGCTCTCGTCCATCGACCGGCAGTCGCCGGACATCGCGATGGGCGTCAACCGGCGTAAGGCGCGGGAGCAGGGGGCCGGCGACCAGGGGATGATGTTCGGCTACGCCACCGACGAGACCCCGGAGCGGATGCCGCTGCCGATCCTGCTGGCCCACCGGATCGCAGAGCGCCTCGCCGCCGTCCGGAAGGGGACGGCCCGCGGGGCCGACCGGCTCGAGTGGCTGCGCCCCGACGGCAAGTCGCAGGTGTCGGTGGCCTACGAGGGCGACCGCCCGGTGGCGGTGAAGACGGTCGTGGTCTCCACCCAGCACGCCGAGTCGCACCGGGGCCGCCCGCTGTCCCACCGGATGATCGAGGAGGCCATCACCCGCGAGGTGATCCGGCCCGTCCTCCACGCCCACGGCTTCGAGCCGCGCGGGGTGCGGTTCCTCGTCAACCCGACGGGGCGGTTCGTCATCGGCGGGCCGCACGGCGACGCCGGGCTCACCGGCCGCAAGATCATCGTGGACACCTACGGCGGGATGGCACGCCACGGCGGCGGTGCGTTCAGCGGCAAGGACCCCTCCAAGGTGGACCGCTCCGCCGCCTACGCGATGCGCTGGGTGGCCAAGAACGTCGTCGAGGCGGGGCTCGCCCGGCGGGTCGAGGTCCAGGTGGCCTACGCCATCGGCGTGGCCGAACCGGTCTCGGTCTTCGTGGACACCTTCGGCACCGGACGGGTGGACGATCGCAAGCTCGAGCGGCTGATCCAGGACGAGTTCGACCTGACGCCGCACGGCATCATCTCGGCGCTCGGCCTCAAGCACCCGATCTACCTGCCGACCGCCGCCTACGGCCACTTCGGCCGGGCGCCGTTCGAGCGGGTGGTCGGGTCGCGGCGCCGGTCGTTCTTCACCTGGGAGCGGACCGACCGCGCCCGGGCCCTCCGGAACGCGGCGCGGTGAGCGTGCGATGATCGAGGTCGTGGTGGCCCACCTCGGCGTGGACCGCACCACCAACACACCGGTGGTGATGCTCCGCGAGAAGGCCGGCGATCGGGTCATCCCGATCTGGATCGGCCCCGCCGAGGCGAGCGCCATCGCGATCGAATTGCAGGGCGTCAAGCCGCCCCGCCCGATGACCCACGACCTGCTCCGTCAGGTGCTGCTCGGCCTCGGCGCGGAGCTCTCCCGGGTGGTCATCACCGCCGTGCGCGACAATACCTACTACGCCGAGCTGCACCTGCGGCGCGGCGGCGACGTCATCCAGGTGGACGCGCGCCCGTCCGACGGCATCGCGCTCGCGGTGCGGACCCACGCGCCGATCTTCACGTCGGAGCAGGTCGTCGCCGGCTCCGGCGTCTCCACCGACGAGCCCGCGCCCGAGGCGCGGCTCGACCCGCAGCAGCTCAAGCGCTACCTCGAATCCCTCGACCCCGAAGACTTTGGCAAGTTCAATCCCTGAGGGCGTCCGGCGCGCCGCGGTCCTCGCCGCCGGCCTCGCGCTCGTCGCCGCCGCTCCGCTCGCCGCCCAGCGGCCCTACCGCGTCGCCGGGCGGGTGCTCCGCGTCGCGGGCCGCGATTCGGTCCCCGTGCCGGGGATCCGCGTCACGTTCCACCGGGTCTCGTCCGCCGCGTCGGGCCCCATCGACTCGGTCCAGGCCGACGCGCGCGGCCGGTTCCGCTTCTCCACCCGCGCCGATTCCGGGGCGACCTACCTGGTGAGCGCCCGGTTCGCCGGCGTGGCGTACTTCTCGCCGCCCCTCGGCCAGTCTCCCGCGCTCGACACCGCCGTCACCCTGCTCGTGGCCGACACCAGTTCCGGGCCCGCGGCGCCGGTCACGCTCGCCGCCCGGCACATCGTGGTCGAGCGCCCCGACTCGGCGGGCGACCGGCGGGTGACGGACTTCGTGGTGCTGCGGAACCCCGGACCCGCCACCCGGGTGGCGCCCGACTCGGTGCACCCGAGCTGGGGCTGGCGGCTGCCGCGGGGCGTGCTCGGTCCCACGGCCGGGGAAGGGGACTTCTCCCCGGGCGCGGTCATCTTCCGCGACGACAGCGCGCTCATCTTCGCGCCGATCTCGTTGGGCGAGGCCCAGATGGTGGTGCAGTACACCATCCCGGCCGGCACCGAGGTGGTCGGCTTCCCGATCGAGACGCCGACCCCCGACCTCAACGTGCTGACCGAAGAGGGTGGCGCCAAGGTGGAAGGGGTCGGATCGGGGACCGGTACCCCGGAGCAGCTCGACGGCCGCGACTTCACCCGATGGTCGGGCACGGTGGACGCGGGCTCGATGGTGACCGTGCGCCTGGCCCAGGGCGCCACTCCCACCTGGCTCCTCCCGGCGCTCATCGGGCTCGCGGCCGTGGCGCTCGTGATCATCGGGATGCGGGCCCTCCGCCCGGGTGCCGCGCAGGCTCCCGCCGCTCCGCGTGCACCAAGCCCGGCGGCGCCGCACGCCCCGACAAGCGGCCCGGCCGACCGGCTCATCGACCGGGTGGCGGCGCTCGACCTCAAGTTCGGCGGGCGCGAGCACGAGGTCCCCGCCGAGGAGTGGTCGCGGTATCTCGCCGACCGGGCCGAGCTGCTGCGCCAGATCGAGGCCGCTCTTGCGGCGGCCCCGCCGCATCCCTAGCTTGCGGCCGTAGTCACAACTCGAGCAGTACGCGAGCGGGGACGATCGGAAGCCGGTGAAAAGCCGGCGCGGCCCCGCCACTGTAACGGGCGCTTGTACCACTTCGTCCATCAATGCCACTGCCGGCCGTCGGCCGGTGGGAAGGCGGACGAAGGCCCGGAGCCAGGAGACCTCCTCGCTCGCGCCACCAGACGACCCTCGGGGGAGGGGACGGTGGCGACACGCGCGGAGGCCCGCCCGTCGTTCGCCCATCTCCGCCCCGGGGATGGGCGATCTCATTTGAAGCCATCGGCGCGCGTCACCCGGTCCCTGCTCCTCGTCACGCTGGCGAGCGCCTGCACGCGCCCGGCGCCCACGGGGGCGATCGTGCTGGTGGACGACGCCGGCGACACCGTCCGGCTGGCGGCCCCGGCCCGGCGGGTGGTCTCGCTCATCCCCGCCACCACCGAGCTGCTCTTCGCCATCGGCGCCGGGAACGCGGTGGCCGGACGGACCCACTGGGACGACTACCCGGCGCCGGCGCAGGCCGTGCCCGACGTCGGCGACGGCCTCGAACCCAACCTCGAGGCGGTCCTCGCCCGCCGGCCCGACCTGGTCCTGCTGTATCGCGGGAGCGGCACCGCCGCCGCCGCGGATCGCTTGCGCGGCCTCGGCATCCCCACGCTCCTCCTCCGCACCGATCGCCTCGAGGACGTCCCGCGCGTCGCCCGGATCCTCGGCGCCGCGACCGGGCACGTGGCAAGCGCCGACTCCCTCGACGCGGCCTACCGCCGCGCCCTCGATTCCGCCTCCGTCCCTCCGTCCGCCGGTGCGCCCGCCCGCCCGTCCGCCCGTCCCTCCGTCCTCCTCCTCGCCTGGGAGGACCCCCCGCTCACGATCGGCGCGGGGAGCTTCCTCGACGAGCTGGTCGAGCGGGCCGGCGGACGCAACGTGTTCCACGACCTCGCCGCCGCCTCCGGGCCGGTGAGCCTCGAGGCGATCGCCGCCCGCGACCCCGACCTGATCCTGTCGGTCGGTGACGGAACGCCGACGATCGCCGGGCGCCCCGAGTGGCGCGCGGTGCGGGCGGTGCGCGAGGGTCGCTTCGTCCACGTCTCGGGATCGGAGTTCGCGCGGCCGGGACCCCGCAGCCCGCTGGCGGTGTCCGAACTGCGGGCGGCGCTCGCGCGGGCCGAGGGGGCGCGGTGAAGGGGCGCTGGGTGGTGCTCGTCGTCGCCGCGGTGGCGGCCGCAGTGCTGGGCCTCGCGTTCGGCGCGGTGCGGTTCTCGGTGCCGGAGGTCTGGCGCGGCCTGACCGATGCCACCGCCGGGTCGGCCACGATCATCCGCGACCTGCGCGCCCCGCGGGTCTGCCTCGGCTTCCTTGTGGGCGGCGCCCTCGCGGTCACCGGCGCGTCGCTGCAGGCGCTGGTCCGCAACCCGCTGGCCGATCCCTACCTGCTCGGCCTCTCGGGCGGAGCGGGCCTCGGGGCGGTCACGGCCATCGCGCTCGGCCTGGGCGGACCCTGGGCGGTGCCCGCTGCGGCCTTCGCGGGCACGCTGCTGGCCGTGGCGTTGGTGTACCGGCTGGGCCTGGCCGGCGGGCGCCGGGTGGATACCCGGGTGCTGCTGCTCGCCGGAGTGGTCGTGAGCGCCTTCGCCGGCGCGCTGATGACGGCCATCATCGTCCTCTCGCCCGCCGAGCAGCTGCGCGACGCGTTCCTCTGGCTGCTGGGCGGCCTGGGCCGCGCGTCGTGGCCGGCGGTGGGCGTGTTCGCGGCGTACGGTGTCATCCCGCTGGGCGTGCTCCTCGCCAGCGGCCGCGGGCTCGACCTTCTGGCACTGGGCGAAGAGCCGGCGCACCATCTTGGCGCTGACGTGGAAGGGCTCAAGCGCCGGGTGGTCGCGGCGACAGCGCTGCTGACGGCGGCGGCGGTGGCGGTGGCCGGGATGATCGGGTTCGTCGGGCTCATCGTGCCGCACCTGATCCGGCTCGCCTGGGGACCGCTGCATCGCGGGCTGCTCCCGACGGCGTTCGTGCTCGGCGGCGTCACCCTGGTGCTGGCCGACGTGGCGGCCAGGGCCGCTCACCCGCCGATCGAGTTCCCGGTCGGCGTGGTGACCGCGCTGGTCGGCGTGCCACTCTTCGCGGCGCTGCTGCGGCGGAGCCTGGCCTGATGCTCGTCGCGCGCGGCCTCACCGCCCGGTACCCCGACACCGATCGCCCCGCGCTCGACGGGGTGGACGCCACGGTGGGAGCGGGCGAGCTCCTGGCCGTGCTCGGCCCCAACGGCAGCGGCAAGTCCACCCTGGTGCGCGCGCTTCTCGGCGCGCTCGGTCCCGTGACCGGCGACGTCACGCTCGACGACCGCCCGATCGGCGCCTGGGATCGCCGGGCGCTGGCCCGCACCGTCGGGGTGGTGACCCAACGGGAAGAGGTCCCGTTCCCGATCCGCGTCGGCGAGGCGGTGATGATGGGGCGCTACGCCCGGCTCGGGCCGTTCGAGGCGCCGCGGCCCGAGGACGTGGCGGCGGTGACGCGGGCGCTCGAGCGCTGCGACGTGGCCGACCTGAGCGGCCGGGCCGTGGACACCCTCTCGGGTGGCGAGTGGCAGCGCGTCCGCGTGGCCCGGGCGCTGGCGCAGGAGCCGCGCTTCCTGGTCCTCGACGAGCCCAGCGCGGCGCTCGACCTGCGGCACGAGATGGAGCTCTTCGAGCTGGTCGCGTCGCTCGTGGCCGATGGGATCGGCGCCCTGGTCGTGAGCCATCACCTCAACGTCGCGGCGCGTTTCGCTTCACGGTGCCTGCTGCTCTCGCACGGCCGGGTGGCGGCCGAGGGGACGCCGGCGGAGGTCCTCACGCGCGAGCACCTCACGGCGGTCTTCGGATGGCCGGTGGCGGTGACCACCTGGTGCGTTGGGCGGCCGCAGGTGGTGCCCCTCCGCCGGGGCGAGGCGCCGGCGCCGTGAGGGCGCGGACGCTGGTCGCCGCCGCGACCTGCCTCGTCGTCGCGCTCGGCCGGTCGCTCGCGGCGCAGGCGCCGGCCGAGCTCAGCGGACGGGTCGTGGATGCCCGCACGTCCGGGGCGATCGGCGACGCCTCGGTCGCGTTCGCCGACCAGGTGGTCCGCACCGGCCCGGACGGCCGATTCCGCCTGACGATCCTGCGATCGGGGAGTGAGCGATTGGTGACCCGGGCGGTCGGGTACCTTCCCGACACGCTCACCGTCGCGGTCACGCCGGGGATCGGGCAGGACCTGCTGGTCTCGCTCCGTCGCGCGGCGCTCACGGTCGCGCCCCTCACCGCGACGGCGACGCCGGCCGGGGCGGAGGTGCTCACCGCGGACGAGGTCCGGGCCCGCGGGCCCGACCTGGCGACGGCGCTCGACGGCTGGGCGGGGGTCTCGGTCCGGCGGTCCGGCGCGATGGGCGCGGTGGCGCAGGTGCGCGGCAGCGCCCCCGAAGAGGTCCTGGTGCTGGTGGATGGGGTCCCCCTCAACGACCCGCTCACCGGACGGGCCGATCTCTCGAGGATCCCGAGCAGCGAGGTCCGCCGCGTGGTGCTCGAGCCGGGGGCGCAGACGGCGCGCGCCGGCGGACGCGCCCTCGCAGGCGTGATCGAGGCCGCGACCGGGTTCGGCAGCTACGGAGCCCGATCGCTCCGCGCCGGGGCCGGGGTGGCAGGCCTCGGAATGGGTGGTAGCTGGCAGCGGCTTCCCGATGACTACCCGGCGCGGAACCGGGACGGTTCGCCGGGGATCCGCACCAACGCCGGTGGCACCGCCTGGGATGCATACCTCCGTCACCAGGGTGGTCTCTCGTATTCGGCGCGCGTGGCCGGCTCGGACCGGGGTCTCCCCGGCAACATCACCAACCCCTCCGCCACCGGCCGCGCGTCGGACCGATCCGTCGTGGTCTCCGCGGCGATGGCCGGCACCGTCCACTGGGACGCGAGCGCCGAATGGCTCGAGACCCGTGCGTGGGATCCGGACGCCCCTCCCCTCGGCACGAGCTACGACGTGACCACCCGGAGCGCCGGCGGCGGCGCGTCGGTCGGCGTGCGTCAGCCGGTCAGCGCAGGCGGATGGTCCGGGACCGCCGACCTCTCGGCCGACGGTCGGTACGACCGGTTCAGCGGCGACGCGGTCGCGTCGGGCGCTGAGTTCGGGCGGGCGGGGGCGCGACTCTCGGCGGACCTGGCGCGGGGGCCGTGGTCGGTGTCGCCGGTGGTGCGGGCGGACGGGTGGAGCGGGCTCGGTGCCCCGATCGTGACCGGCCGGATGGACGTCGACTGGCAGGGCGAGGGCACCGTGCTTTCGGTGGGGGTCGGCAGCGGCGTGGCGCCTCCGGTCCCGTTCGACCTGCTCTTTCGCGACGGCGTCGGGGTGGCGGTGAACCCCGGTCTCCGACCCGAGCGGGTACGGTGGGAGCTCTCCGGCGAGGTCCGGCGTACCGGCCGGATCGGCGGCATCCGCGCGGTGGCGTCGGTGCGCGGATTCGTCGGCCGAGTGGACGACCTCGTCCTCTGGGCCGCCGGCCCGAACTTCGTCTGGAGCCCGCACAACGTGGACGTGCGCCGGCGGGGGGGCGAGGTCCAGCTGGAGCTCCGGCCGCTGCCCACGCTGACCGTTTCGTCGTCGGCCACGGCGAGCTTCATCAACTACGCCAACGCCACCGCATACCCCGTGGCGTATCGTCCCCGGGATACCGAACGCCTGTCGGCCACCTGGTCGCCGGCGGGGTGGCGCCTGAACCTCGCCTGGCGCCGGCTCGGGCCCAGGCCGCAGGCCAACAACGGACAGTTCAACCTTCCGGCGATCGCCCTGCTCGACGCCGGTGTGGAGCGGGCGATCGGACGGAGCTTCCTCCTCCGGCTCGACGCCACGGATCTGGGCGACCGGCGCCCGGAGTACATCGCCGGGCTCCCGCTCCCCGGACGCTCGATCGCGCTTACCTTAAGCTACGGCGGCAACTGATGCGCATTCTCCCCCTTGGCGGCCTGGCCGCCCTCGCCCTCGGCCTCGCGGCCTGCGCCGACACGACGGCCCCCCTCCCGGCGCCGACCGAGGACCTGCTCGTCGTCAACAGCACCGCCAACACGCTGAGCGTGATCCCCGTGAGCGCCACGAGCTCGGGGACGGCCATCCCGCTCGGCGGCACCACGCCGACCCCGGTGGGGGTGGACGCCCGGAACGGCGTGGCGCTGGTGCCCCTCGGCGCCGACAACTCCGTCGCCGTGGTCGACCTCCGCACCGGCGTCGTGAAGCGCATCCAGCTTCCCGCGAACTCCGGCGCCACCGGCGTCGCGATCGTCAGCGACTCCATCGCCTACGTGGCCAACCCCAACATCAACTCGGTCACCCGCGTCAACTACGTCTCGGGCGACACCGCCTCGCTCGCCGTCGGGACCTATCCGCAGGGAGTGGTCTTCACGCGCGGCAAGGTCTTCGTCCTGAACGGCAACCTCGACTCGACCTATCAGCCCGCCGGCCCGAGCTGGCTCACGGTCATCGACCCGGTCACCAACACCGTCAAGGATTCCGTCGGGCTGGGTGGCGGCGAGAACGCGCAGTTCGCCACCATCGGGAGCGACGGCCTGCTGTACGTCATGAACTCGGGGAGCTTCTCCGGCGGCGAGGGCCAGCTGTCGGTCGTGGACCCGGTGGCCGGCAAGTGGATCGCCAACTTCGGCGGGTTCGGCACGGCCCCGGGCCCCGTGGCCGCGAGCGGCGACCATCTGTTCATCGCGTCGTACAGCGAGGGGCTGATGGAGTTCAACACCGCCGACCGCACCGTGCTCCGAGGCGCCGGGCAGGGGATCGCGATCGCGTCGAACTCGACCGTCGCGACCGACGACGAG
>CAMLHU010000009.1 GCA_946479825.1 uncultured Gemmatimonadota bacterium | reverse complement strand
TGGACACCTTGGGGTTCCGGCCGGGGAGCAGCACGCGGTGGTCGATGGCGTCCACCATCGGCTTGGCCACTTCCTTGAGCACGGCGAAGTCCACGACGAAGAGCGCCTCGTCGTCCACCTGGCCCTCGACGGCGATGCCGACCCGGTAGTTGTGGCCGTGCAGGCACTCGCACTTGTGGCCCCGGAAGGTGATGAAATGGGCGGAGCTGAAGCTCAGGTAGTCCTTCTTCACGTCCACCCGGAAGGTGCCGCTCACCGCCCGCCTCGCTGGAAAGGTTCGTCGTTCGCCGGAGGGAAAAGATAATGTCCGCGGAGGAGAAGGCACGGATCCGGCGCGAGGTCCTGGCCCGGCGCGACGCCGAGCCGGACCGCGAGGCCAAGTCCGCCACCATCGTGCAACGGATCCTGGCGCTCCCCGAATACGCCCGGACCGCCACCGTCGCGACCTACGTCGGGGTGAAGAGCGAGGTGGCCACGCTCCCGATCATCACCCACGCGCTCGCCGCCCGGAAGCGGGTGGTGGTGCCGATCGTGGCCAACGACGGGCTTCGCCTCATCCGGATCGACGCCGTCGGCGAGCTCGAGCCCGCGAAGTTCGGGCTCCTCGAGCCCGGCCCCGCGCTGCAGGAGCGCGCCGACCGCCGGGTCCAGCCGACGGAGGTCGGGCTCTACCTGGTGCCGGGCGTCGCCTTCGACCACCGGGGCGGGCGGGTCGGCTACGGCAAGGGCTACTACGACCGCCTGCTTGCCAAGGCTCGGCCCGGGACGGCCACGGTGGCGCTTGCGTTCGAGTGCCAGGTGATCCCCCAGGTGCCGATGGGACCGGGCGACACCCACATCCGGATGCTCGCGACCGAACTGCGCCTCTACGCGTTCGACCGTGTCCACCACCGCGGACGCTGAGCCACCCGACCAAGCCCCTTCCCGCAGCCGTTCCTCGTTGAGCCACAATCACTTAGCTGGCTGGCACGGACCTCGCTCAGGGGAGCCGCCGTGTTCCCTGACACCCGGAGGTCATCCATGCGAGTCCGCATCCTGATCGGGGCCGCCGCCGTGGGGCTGGCCGCCCTGACCCTGCCGAACCCCCTGGCCGCGCAGCGGGTCGAAGTGGGCGTGGCTTTCCGCGATGGGCCGGTGGCGGCCCGGGTGGTATACGGCGACCGGGACGGCCGGTACCACGGGCGCCGGTGGGTGGCGGTCCGTCGGCCGGTCCGCTACGACGATGACGACTACGCCCGCGCCCGGGTGGTGTATGTGGAGCGGGTCCGCGCGCCGCGGGGGTATGCGCGGGGATGGTGGGCCCACCACGGCTACCTGCGCGCCACGGTGTGGGCCGATGCGGACGGCCGCTACTACGACCGGTATGACGGCAGCTACGGGAACCTTCGTGAGGTCCGCGTGTACGAGCGCGACGGACGCTACTACCAGCCGCCCGACGGCGACTGGGATGACTAGATAGATCCCTCCTTCTCCCCGAGCGCCGCACGGCGCCAGCGGTCATAGCGAACTCCCCGCCAGCGATGGCGGGGAGTTCTGCGTTGCGCTTCATTTCCCGGGTGCATCCCGCCCGCGACCACCAGCTCCCCCTCGACCTCGAGGCGTTCCGCCGGGCCCGGCATCCGCGCGGCCGGGTGATCGTCATCGCGCCCACGCGCGCCGCCTGCGAGACGATCGAGCTGGCCCTCTCCCTCCGGATCGACACGGTGCTCGAGCGCGAGCACGGCGCCGACCTCCGGCGCCTCGCGGCGGGCGGGCGCGGCTTCGGCATCGTGGCGGGCACCGGCACCGGCAAGACGCTCGCCATCCGGCCGATCGCCGAGACGATCCTGGGCGAGCCGCTCCGCGCGGGCGTGGTGAACCGCGAACGCGAGGCCACCCCCGAGACCCCGACCTGGAACGTGGTCGTCATCACCACCGGCATCGCGCGCCGGTGGTTCGAGGACGCGCTCATCACCGACCGCGACACCCTGGTGGTGGACGAGATCCACCAGACCTCGGCCGAGCTCGAGCTCTGCCTGGCGCTGGGCAAGCGCGCCGGGTGCCGCTTCATCTGGCTCAGCGCCACGGTGGACCCGGCGTTCTACGCCCGCTACCTCGACAGCGCGGAGGTGGTGGAGAGCTCCGCCTTCGACCCCGCGCTCCGCGCCAAGGTGCAGGTGCTGCCGCTGCAGGTGCGGGAATTCCTCGACGACCGCCAGGTGCGCCGGATCCTGCGCGACCGCCGCGGCGTGGCGGCCTTCGTGCCGACCCGCGCCGAGGTGGAGCAGCTGGCCCGCGAACTGGGCGAGCGGTGGCCCAGACTCACCGCGGCCTTTTACCACGGCGGCGAGCCGATCCGCGTCATCCGCCCGTTCCTCGAGTCCGAGGTGGAGCGCCCGTTCCTGCTCGCGATGACGGCGGCGGGCCAGTCGGCCCTCAACATCCGCGGGCTCGACACGGTCATCATCTACGACGCGCGCTACGGCAACGTGGTGGACCGCGGCCGCAACGTGCTCCACCGGACCTACCTCGGCGCCAACGAGATCCTCCAGATGGCCGGGCGGGTGCACGGCCGGGTGCCGAACGGCGAGGTGTACATCCTGTCCGACCGCGACCTGGCGTTCGACACGCTCAAGCCTACGCCGCCCGAGTTCCAGCTCGCCGGCGACGCCGAGCGGGTGGCCATCACCTGCGCCGCGCTCGGCGTGGACGCGCGCGACCTCGACCTCCCGGTGCCGCTCGACCGGACGGGATACGCCCGCGCGGTGCGCACGCTCACCGAGCGCGGCCTGATGGCCGACGGCAAGCTCACGCCGTACGGGCGCGAGGTCGACGCGATGCCGGTGGACCGGCCGTGGGGCGAGCTGCTGGCCCACGCCGACCCCGCGCTCCTGCCGGTGGTGGCGGTCTGCTCCAACATCGACAGCCTGCACCGGATGACCCGCGAGGAGCGCGAGCTGCACGGCGTGGTGGTGCGGGGGAGCGACCACCTCACCGCGTACAACCTCTTCGCCGAGGCGGTGAACCAGCACGGCTACCTGGGCGAGGTGTACGGCCTGCCGCGCCATCTCTTCGAGGAGGGGCTCGACGCGTGGGCCGAGAAGCGGGGCGTGCTCGTCAAGGCGATCGAGGACATCGCCCTCGGCACCGCGTCGGTCTATCGGGCCGTGGAGCAGCCGCTGCCGAAGACCTTTCCCTACGCCGGCCGCGACATCCAGCGGCAGTGGGGCGACCTGCTCGCTCGGGTGATGCCGTTCGACCTCGTGATGGACGAGCACACCGCCCTGGGCCAGGAGGCGCGGGTGTCGCGGACGTCGGTGGCGGGAAGCTGGGGGGCCGTGATCGGCAACCTGCGCTACTTCGCCGACCGGTTCGGGGTGCCGCGCGCGTCCATCGAAGGGACCACCATCAGCTACGACCAGGTGCGGGCGCACGCCGCGTGGGCCCGGGCGCGGGTGGTGGTGTCGGGGCCGCGCAAGCACCAGCGACTCGCCGTCGCGCGGCGCCTCACCTACTTCGGCTTCGACCTCGAGGACACCCTCGAGCCGATCGAGGGCGCCGTCCCGCCGGAGCTGCGGGCGAGCGCGCGCGAGGCGCTGGTGGACGCGCTCGTCGCCGGGGAGACCGTGCATCCGCGGCAGGGGGCGGTGCGGCGCGCGCTGCAGGAGCTCGACGAACTCTGGCGGCGATCGGGCGGCACGCTCGAGTCGGCCTCGCCCGAGCGGCGGCGGCTGCTGGTCGAGGGGCAGGTGGGCGAGGTCGCGAGCTGGGCGGAGTTCCTGGGCCGCCCGATCCGCCTCGACGCCGCCGACGTGATCGACCCCACCGAGCGGGAGCGGCTGCTCGCGCTGCCCGGGTCGGTGCGGATCTTCGGCGACGTGGTGCCGGTGGACTACGAGGTCGAGCCGGAGACCGGCGGCGTGGTCCGTCTCCGGCTGCGCGAAGGCCAGGCGCGCCGGCTGCAGGAGCGCGACGTGCCGCGGTTCGACCGGCCGGTGCGCTACGCCGTGGCGCAGGGCAGCCACCCGCCGCTCCGGGCCGATTCGCTCGGCGCGCTGCGGGAGGCGCTGCGCGATCACGGCGCTCGCAAGCACCGCGGCCGGCCGCGCCCGCCCCACCGACGGCGGTAGATGTCTGTTCCTGATTGAAACACCCCGGGGCCGGTCTCCGTATGCCGGGAGACCACACCGACCCGGAGTGTTGATGCGTACCGCCCTGCTCGCCGCGCTCGTCCTCGTCGTCCTTGCCCCCGCCGCCGTGGCGCAGCAGGACCGCCGCTTCGACTACCCGCCGCTCTATCCCCCCGGCCCCCGGCCGCAGGTGATGATCCTCGGCACCGGCCACTTCGCCAATCCGCGCCGCGACGTCAACAACGCCGCCGTGGACGATATGCTGGCGCCCAGGCGTCAGGCGGAGCTGGAGGAGCTGGCGGTGCGGCTGGCGCGCTACGCCCCGACGCGCATCGCGGTCGAGGTGCCGGTGGAGCGGCAGGGATGGCTCGATTCCGCCTACGCCGCGTACCTGGCGGGGACCGCCGAGCCCGATCGCGGGGAGATCGCGCAGGTGGCGTTCCGGCTCGCGAAGCGGCTGGGGCACGCCCGGGTGTACGCGGTGGACTACAAGCAGGGAATGCGGATCCCCGAGGTGATGGCCTGGGGTGCCGCGCACGGTGCCGGGGCGCAGGTGGCGCGGATGCAGCGCTACATGGGCGGGTTCATCCCCGCGCTCAACGCCGCGGTGGCGCGGCTCACCGTGGTCGAGATGCTGCGCGAGGCCAACCGTCCCGACAACCTGGCGATCTCGCACCAGCCCTATCTGGCCGAGGCGCGGATCGCGTCGGATACCAGCTATCCCGGCTGGGAGGACGTGGCCGGGTGGTACGCGCGCAACCTGCGGATCTTCGTGAACGTGAGCCGGCTGGCGGAGGGCCCGGGCGACCGGGTGCTGGTGCTGTTCGGCGCAGGGCACGCCCCGCTGCTGCGGCAGTATGTGGCCGCCGCAGGGGACCTCGAGCTGGTGGAGCCGGACCGGTACCTCGGCGGCGAGTGAACCGGCGGACGGCGGGCGCGCCGAGGCGTTGTATCCTTCATCCCCGATGCCGCTCGCCGTCCACCTGGCGCTGCTTGCCGTCCAGATCCTGTTCTCGAGCCTCGCCATCACGGGGAAGTTCGTGCTGGGCGAGGTCCCGCCGGCGGTGCTCGTCACCGCGCGGCTCGCCGGCGCCGCGCTGCTGCTGCTCGCGGTGCACCGCGCCACCGGCGGGACGGTGGTCCGCGACCGCCGCGACCTGCTGGCCCTCTTCGGGCTCGGCTTCCTCGGCATCGTCGTCAACCAGCTGTTCTTCCTGCTCGGCCTGGCCCACTCCACCGCGATCAACGCCAGCGTCCTCATCGCGACCGCGCCGGTGTTCACCGTCCTCACGGCCATCGTGGTGCGGCAGGAGCGGGCGACCCTCCCCAAGGTGCTCGGCATCGCGGTCGCCTGCGCGGGGTCGGTCTGGCTGGTGGGTCCCGGCAAGCTGGCGCTCGGCGCCGACACGGCCGTCGGCAACATCCTGATCCTGCTCGGGATGCTCGCCTACGCGCAGTACCTGGTGTTCGGCAAGCGGCTGGTGGCGCGCTACGACCCGATGACCGTCACGACCTACGCGATGGCGTTCGCCGCGATCGCGATGCTGCCCATCGGCGCCCCGGCGATCGCGCGGCTCGACCTCGCGGCGGTGCGGCCGGTGACGTGGGCGTGGGTGGCCTACATCGTCGTCGGTCCCACCTTCGCGACCTACTTCCTCAACATCTGGGCGCTGCGCCGGGCGAGCTCGAACGTCGTTGCGGCGTACATCTACCTGCAGCCGGTGTTCACCGCCATCGTCGCGCCGCTGGTGCTGCAGGGAGAATCGGTGACCCGGCAGACCCTGGTCGGGGGGTGCGGAATCTTTGCGGGGCTGGGACTCGTTATCTGGGGGGAATGGGTCCAGCGGCGGCAGATCCCCGCGGCCCCGCTCCCGGCCGAGTGAGACCCCAGTTCCATAACCGATTGCCGCACGGTAGTTTGCGCAACGTGCCGGATTGAAACCTTTGGCCCCGCCCGAGCGTATGGAACGCATGCCCGAAACCCTGAAGACTCCGACCCCGGCGCCCATCGGTTCGGTCTTCTCTCCGCTCGCCAAGGCCCTGCTCGACGGGTTCAGCGAGGGGGTGATCGTCTTCGATCGCGATGGGCGCGTCCAGTACGCCAACCAGCCGGCCCGGGAGCAGCTCTCGGCCGAGTTCGACCTGAGCGAGGGGGCGGCCGACCTGATGCCGCGGCTCGCGGCGCTGGGCGGGCGGCTCCGGCCGCTCCGCGCCGGGTCGCTCGAGCTGGGCGAGGCGATGTTCATCCCCGGCGTCGTCGGGCCGACGACGCTGGCCGAGCGCGAGAAGGAAGCGATCGTCCGGTCGCTCGACGCGCACGGCTGGCGGCTGGCGGAGACCGCCAAGCATCTCGGGATCAGCCGCACCACGCTCTGGCGCCGGCTCAAGGCGTACGGGCTCCACCGGGATGGACGCAGCCGGTGGGCGCCCTCCTCCTGAGCCTCGCGCTCTTCGCAGCGCCGGCCCTCCGCCCCGACACCCTCCCGCCGTTCGCCGACAGCGCCACCCGCGCCGTCGTGCTCCGCGCCCAGGCGCGGCAGCGTTCGCAGGACACCCTCGTCACCGACTACACCGCGCACCTGCACTACCGGATGAGCTTTGCGCTCGGCCGGCGGCGCTGGGCGCGCATCCCGCCGTTCGGCGTGGCGGAGCAGGACGCGGTGGTCCACTGGCAGCGTCCCAACGACCTGCGGGTGGACGTGCTCGGTCGCCGCGCGGTGAGCCGCTCGCGCGACGCCGACCTGAGCGCCGGGTTCGACCGGCCCTGGTTCGTCCCCCGCGCGCTGGGCGACTCGGTGCGGATCCTGGGGAGCGACTTCCCCTCGCGCGCCGCGCTCCATCCCTTCGCGGCCGACGGGCCCGAGTGGTACCGCTACGCCCTCACCGACAGCATGCGGATCTCGGCCCCCGACGGCCGCCTGATCACGCTGCTCGGCATCACCGTGACGCCGAGGCGCGAGGCGCCGGCGCTCGTGGCGGGGGTCATCTGGGTGGACGCCGCCACCGCCGACGTGGTGCGGTTCTCCTTTCGCTATGTCGGCACCGGGCTCTGGGTGACCCCCGACGGCGCGACGCACGAGGACTCGGTGGACGCCGAGCGGGGGAACCGGTGGGCCAACCGGATCCTCACGGTGGACGCGGACCTCGAGTATGCGCTGGTGAGCGGGGTCCACTGGATGCCGTTCCGGCAGACGATCTCCGGGCAGGCGGTGATCCCGTTCGTCGGCGACCTGGTGGTGCCGTTCACCGTCAGCACGACGTTCGACGACTACGAGGTGAACACCGGGGCCCGGCTCACCTTTTCCATCCCGCTCGACGACACCACGGCCGCCGACAGCGCCGTCCGCCGGGCCCGGGAGCGGACCCGCGAGGCCGACAGCACCGGGGCCCGGAACTACGCCGGCCGGCTCGAGGGGGGCGGGCGCTACGAGCTCCACGTGGCGCCGCGCGACTCGCTCAAGGCGTACGCCGGCTGGCGGGACTCGCTGGTGCTCGACCGCCGCGGTGACGACCGGGCCGACCTCCGGCAGGTGGAGGCCGACCTGGCCGCGCTCACGGAGGACCTGCCCGGTGCGATGACGGGGCGCCCGGGGTTCGGGTTCGCGTACGAGCGCCTGGCCGACCTGTTCCGCTACAATCGCGTGTCGGGATTCGCGCCGGGGTTCGGCGTGCGCGCGCCGGTGCCGGGGGTGCCGTTCACCTCGGCGTTCGCCACCGCGCGCTACGGCTTCACCGATCGCCGGATCACCGGACGGGTGGACCTGGTACGCGAGGCGCCGTCAGGGCGCCTGACGCTGAGCGGCTACCGCGAGCTCGCGCCGGTGGACCGCGGCTTCCCCGCCGGGCTCCTCGCCAACTCGGTGAACGCGCTCTTCACCGCCCACGACGCGGCCGACTGGACGCTGGCGGAGGGCGGGAGCCTCCGGTACGAGACGTCGGTGGCCCGCGGGCTCGAGCTCACGCTCGCGGCGCGGGGGGAGCGCCTCACCAGCGTCGGCGGCGACGCGCGCTCGGCGGTGAACGACTTCCTGGGCGGCGACGGCCGGTTCCAGCCGAACCCCGCCGTGACCGACGGGGAGTTCGGCGGGGCGACGGTGCTGCTCGAGGGGCGGAGCGGCGGGGTGCGCTGGATGGCGGGGATGGACGGGATCGCCGGGCGGGCCGGTGCCACCGCCAAGGTGTTCGGCGAGTGGCGGGCCCCGCTGCCGGTCGGTCGAGCGCAGCCGGCGCTCACGCTGCGCGGCGGAATCACCACCGGCGACCCGCTGCCGCAGGAGGCGTTCCGGCTCGGCGGGCCGTGGACCGTGCGGGCGCTCCCGTACGGCACGGTGACGGGCCAGGCGTTCTGGGCGGCGCAGCTCGACGTGCCGCTGCACCGCGGCCCGGTGCGCCCGGTGCTCTTCGCCGACCTGGGCCAGGCGGGGCCGGCGGCGAGCGTGTTCCGGGGCCGGGTGTACAGCGGCGTGGGCGCGGGGCTCTCGATCCTGGGCGGCGCGATCCGGTTCGACCTGAGCCAGCCGATCGGCCCGGACGCGGGTGGGGTGCGGTTCGACCTGGTGTTCGGTGGCGCGCGCTGACGCTTTGACCCGCCGGCCCGGCCCCCGGTAGCTTCCCGTCATGTCTCCGCGCTCCCTTTCCTTCATTGCGGTGCCGCTCGCGCTCGTCGTCCTGGCCGGTTGCGGCACGCCGCCCGCCGGCTTCCAGGCGCAGGTGACGCGCGCGCCCAAGGCGCCGGCCGCCACGATGTCGGGACCGGTCGAGGCCGCGTGGTGTCCCTCGCGGGGGATCCTGCTGCTCGAGGGGACGGAGGGGGACGACGGGGTGGCGCTGGTGTGGTATTACGGCGACTCGCTCCGGAACGACTCGTTGCCGCTGGCGCCGGCGCTCTACACCGACACGCTGGGGAAGGACACCGTCCGGGCCCGTGCCGCGGCGGCGTACCGCCACCGGACCGGCGGGAGCGTCGGGGGGTACCAGTCGGTGGACGGGTGGATGGTCGTCCGCCGGGCCGGCGCCGACTCGGTGGCGGCCGCCTTCGCGGGCCGGTTCGTGCAGGCGGCGATGAACGACACCGTCCGCATCGAGGGGACCTTCGCCGCGACCCGTCCGGCGACGGACTCGACGCTCTGCCGGGTGCCGCGCAGCGCCCCCGATCCCGGTGTACCTTTGACGCAATGACCGAGACCTATTTCCGCCGCGGATTCGGGCTCAAGGCCGAGATCGAAGGCCAGCTCGCGGCCGATTACGACAGCGCGATCGTGGACGCCTTCAAGGCGCACGACCACACCCTCACCGTGGGGCCGCTCACCTTCCGGCTGGCGCGGGAGTTCGGCTTCTGCTACGGGGTGGACCGCGCGGTGGACTACGCCTACGAGACCCGCCACAAGTTCCCCGACCGGCGGATCTTCCTCGTGGGCGAGATCATCCACAACCCGCACGTCAACCGGAAGCTCGAGGCGATGGGGATCGAGTTCCTGACCCGCGGCCCCGACGGCGAGTTCGACTTCGCGGGGCTCGCGCCGGCCGACGTGGTGATCATGCCGGCCTTCGGCGTGACGATCCGGGACTTCGAGCGGCTCAAGGCCATCGGGTGCGTGCGGGTGGACACCACCTGCGGGTCGGTGCTCAACGTCTGGAAGCGGGTGGAGAGCTACGCCCGCGACGGCTACACCGCGGTGATCCACGGCAAGTACTACCACGAAGAGACCAAGGCCACCGCGAGCCAGGTGGAGCGGTACCCGGGCGGGAAGTATCTCGTGGTGCGCGACATGGCCGAGGCGCGGCCGGTGCTCGACTTCATCGAGGGGCGCGGGGACGCGGCGGAGCTCAAGCGGCGGTTCGCCCACGCGTCGTCGGCCGACTTCGACTTCACGCGCGACCTGACGCGGGTGGGGATCGCCAACCAGACCACGATGCTCTCGGGCGAGTCGCTCGCCATTGCGGCGGAGTTCCGCAAGAGCTTCGCGGCGCGCTACGGCGAGGCGGCGGTCGCGGAGCATTTCCGCACCTTCGACACGATCTGCTCGGCCACGCAGGAGCGCCAGGACGCGGTGCAGCGCCTGCTCGACGACCGGGTGGACCTGATGCTGGTGGTGGGCGGCTACAACTCGAGCAACACCTGCCATCTCGCGGCGCTTGCCGCGTCGAAGGGCGTCACGACGTTCCATCTCGAGGACGCGCACGGGATCGACCCGGTGGCCGGCACCCTCCGCCACCAGCCGGTGGGGAGCAAGGCCGAGGTCACCGCGCCGGCCGGGTGGCTCGGCGGGCATCGCGTCATCGGGCTCACCGCCGGCGCCTCGACGCCGAACAACAAGGTCGGCGAGACGGTGGCCCGCGTCTGCGAGCTCGCCGGGGTGGCCGCCGAGCTCCACGCCGCGGTCGCCCCGCCGGAGGGGTGAGCCCTCCCGCCGCCCCCCGCCGTCCCTTCCGTGCCCTACCGCCAGCTGTCCGTCTCCGGATTCCCCGCCATCTCGCTCCGCAACGACGAGATCGAGGTCGTGTGCGTCCCCGCGCTGGGCGGGAAGCTCACCAACCTCCGCCGGCATCGGGGGCGCGAGTGGCTGTGGCGCAATCCCGCCCTCCCGCTCGCGACCCCGCAGTGGGGCGCCTCGTACGTCGAGACCGCCGACAGCGGCGGATGGGACGAGTGCTTCCCGACCGTCGGGCCGTGCCCGATGCCGGGGGCGGCGCCGGGAGAGCCGGAGCTGCCCGACCACGGCGAGCTCTGGGCGCTGCCGTGGGAGCACGCCGTGGCGGAGGTGGGCGGGGAGACCGTGCTCACCGGAACGGTCGAGGGGCGGCTCCTGCCGTACGACCTGACCCGTGAGGTCGCCGTGCCGCGCGAGGGCGCCGCGCTGCGCATCCGCTACACGCTCCGCCACCGCGGGACCGCGCCATTCCCCTTCGTCTGGGCGGCGCATCCCTTGCTCAACGTGGCGGCGGGGACGCGCATCGCGCTCCCCGGCGTGTCGAAGGCCCGGGTGCTGGCGGTCACCGGGCGGAGTGACCTGGTCGCCGGGTCGGAGGTGGCGTGGCCGATGGATGGCGGCGCGGAGGACTGGGTGTTCCCGGGGAGCGCGGGGTGGGCGGTGATGCTCGGCGCGGACCTGGGGCCGGGCGGTGAGGTCCACGTCACCGACCCGGTGCGCGGCGAGCGGCTCGAGATCCGCGCGCACGGCGTCCCCCAGGTCGGGCTCTGGATCAACGCGGGCGGGTGGGCGCCGGAGCGGCTCGGCGACGGACCGGCGCCGGCCCCGTACCTGAACCTCGGCGTCGAGCCGGGGATCGGCGCCCCGGACCGGCTCGACCGGGCGGTGGAGCGCTGGCACGCCGCCGGCGCGCTCGCGCCGGGGGAGGTCCGGCGATGGGAACTCGAGGTCCGGCTGCCCGAGCCCGACGAGGATTAGCGTGGCGTCGCCCTGCGCAGTACGTTATCCCGCCTATGCCGACCCCCCGTTCCGACGCCGCGCTGGTGGTGCAGGCCGCCCTCCTCGGGATGCCGGGGGTGGCGCCGAAGCGGCTGTTCGGGGCGCAGGCGTTCTTCTTCGGGCCGCGGATGTTCGCGTTCCTGACCGACGACGCGGCGGTGCTCAAGCTTCCGCCCGCGGAGCGGCGGGCGGCGCTCGAGGATGGCTACGGGCGGCCGTACCTGGTCGGTCCGCGGGAGCCGTTCGGCCGCTGGCTCGAGGTGCCGCTGGACGAGCCGGGCCGGGTGCTGCACCTGGCGCGGCTGGCCTACGCGGCCACGCGGCTCCCCGAACGCGACGGTCCCCGCCGCCGCCGTTCGCGCCCGGCCCGGGCGGGGAGCGGTCCCAAGAAGCCCGCCTGATCGGGCGGCCGTCCCGGCCGGCCTTCGCCGCGTGAAACCCCGCCTCATCCGCCCGCTCGCGCCGTTCCTGATCGCGGCGCTCTTCGGCGTGGCGCTCTGGCTGCTGCACCGCGAACTCTCCCATTACCACTACCGCGACATCCTCCGCGCGCTGAGCGACCTCCCGTGGGCGGACCTCGTGACCGCTACCGGGTTCGCGGGGCTCGGCTACCTGGCGCTCACCGCCTATGACACGCTTGCGCTCCGGTTCCTCGGCCGGCCGCTCAAGTACGCGCAGACCGCGCTCGCCTCGTTCCTCGCCTACGCCTTCGGGCACACCCTCGGCCTCTCGTTCGTCACCTCGAGCGCGGTGCGGTACCGGCTCTACAGCAACTGGGGCCTGTCCACCGCCGAGATCGCCGGCATCACCGCCTTCGCCGGGGTGACGTACTGGCTCGGCGCGCTCACCATCGCCGGCGGGGTGCTGCTGTTCGGGCCGTCGCTGCAGCTCCACCTGCTCCCCGTCCCGCTGGCGCTGCTCCGGACGCTCGGCGGCGTGGCGCTCGCGGTGGTGGCGGGGTACGTCGTCGCCGCGGCGCTCCACCGGAAGTCCATCACGCTGGCGGGGCGGGAGATCGCGCTGCCGGGCGCCGGGATGGCGGTGACGCAGCTCGGCGCCTCGCTGGCCGACTGGCTTTCGGCCGCCGCGGTGCTCTATGCGGTGCTGCCGACGGAGGTGCTGCCGCCGTTCCCGGTCTTCGCCGGGATCTTCCTGCTGGCCCAGCTCGCCGGCGCGCTGAGCCACGTGCCGGGCGGGCTCGGCGTGTTCGAGACCGTCCTGCTGCTCCTGATCGGGCCGGGGACCACGCCGGCGGTGGTCATCGCGTCGCTGCTGGCGTATCGGGTGATCTACTACCTGCTGCCGTTCGCGGTGGCGGTAGTGACGCTGGGCGGGCTCGAGGTGGCGCGGCATCGCCACGCGCTCGGGCAGGCGGCGCGGACCGCGCAGGCCTGGACCACCGCCATCACCCCGCGGGTGCTGTCGGTGAGCACCTTCCTGGGCGGGGTGGCGCTGCTGCTCTCAGGCGCCACGCCGGCCGCGCACGCGCGGCTCGCGACGCTGGCGGGGCTCCTGCCGCTCGTGGTGATCGAGGTGTCGCACTTCCTCGGCAGCCTCATCGGCTTCGGGCTCATCGTCCTGGCGTGGGGGCTCCGCCGCCGGCTCGACGCGGCGTACCACATGACCGTCGCCCTGCTCGCGGTCGGGATCCTCGCCGCGCTCTTCCGTGGGCTCGACTACGTCGAGGCGGGGATGCTGGCGCTCGTGCTCGTGGCGCTGATCCCCGCCCGCCGGCATTTCCACCGCCGGGCGCTGCTCACCAGCGAGCCGCTCACCACCGAGTGGGTGGTGGCGATCTTCGCGGCGCTCTTCGCCTCGCTCTGGCTCGGCGCCTTCGCCTACGAGCACGTCAACTACTCGAGCGACCTCTGGTGGCGCTTCGCGCTCCGGGGCGACGCGCCGCGGTTCCTCCGCGCCGAGGTGGGCGTGCTGGCGGCCGCGCTCGGGCTCGCGCTCGTGCGGCTGCTGCAGCCGGCGCCGCCGGAGCCGCACCTGCCCGACACCGACGAGCTCGACGCCGCGGCGCGGGTGGCGCGCGGCGCCCCCCGGTCGGCGGCCCAGCTCGTGCTCCTCGGCGACAAGTACCTGCTGTTCAACGAGGCCCGCAGCGCGTTCCTGATGTTCGGCATCGCCCGGCGGAGCTGGGTGGCGATGGGCGATCCCGTCGGCCCCGCCGACGAGCACGAGGACCTGGTCTGGCGCTTCCGCGAGATGGCCGACCAGCACGGCGGGCGGGTGGCGTTCTACGAGGTGCGGCCCGAAGGGCTGCCGCTCTACCTCGACCTGGGCCTCACGCCGCTCAAGCTGGGCGAGGAAGGGCGGGTGCCGCTCGGCGCCTGGTCGCTGGAGGGGCCGGAGCGCCGCGGGCTCAGGCGCACACATCGGCACGTAGCGGAGGCGGGCGCCACGTTCGAGCTCGTGGCGCCGGAGGCCGTGCCGGCGCTGCTGCCGGCACTGCGCGAGGTGTCGGAGCAGTGGCTGGCCGAGAAGAACGTCCGCGAGAAGGGGTTTTCGCTGGGGCGGTTCGACGAGACCTACCTGCGGAACTTCCCCGTGGCCGTGGTGCGGCACGAGGGGCGGATCGTCGCGTTCGCCAACGTCTGGACCGGCGGGGAGCTGGAAGAGGCGTCGGTGGACCTGATGCGCTATCGGCCCGGCGCGCCGCCCGGCGTGATGGACTACCTGTTCTGCGAGCTGTTCGGGTGGGCGCAGGGGGCGGGGTACCGCTGGTTCAGCCTGGGCGTGGCGCCGCTCTCGGGGATCGAGGACCGGCCGCTGGCGCCGCTCTGGAGCAAGGTCAACGCGCGCGTGTTCCGCCACGCGGAGCACTTCTACAACTTCCAGGGGCTCCGGCAGTACAAGGAGAAGTTCGACCCGGAGTGGACCCCGGTGTACCTGGCGGTGCAGGGGCGGCTCGCCGCGCCGAGGGTGGTGGCCGACATCGCCTCGCTCGTCGCCGGCGGGCTGTCCGGACTCATCCGGAAGTAGTCGCCGCCGCGGCGGCTACGCGTCCATCCGTTCCACCAGCAGGCGGGCGACGGCCGTGATCGTATGCGGCGCGCTCCCTTCCGCGCGGTTGTTCACCACGATATAGGCCGGGATCCGGAGCCGGATCGCCCGCTCCGCCAGCCGGGCCAGGTCGAGCCGGAGCTCGGGGAGCGGCTCCTTCACGCGGTCGTACGGCGCGAAGGCGTCCACCGCCTCGTCATACGTGCGGCCCGGGCGGAGCAGGGCCCGCGCCACGATGAACCCCGCCGTGATGGCGTCGGGGCGGCTCAGCTGCTCGCCGATGGCCGGCATCCGGGTCCACGAGTTGAAGACGTGGGCCACGCCGTGGGCGCGGAGCACCGCCAGGTAGGCCGGCGTGAGGTAGCTCGCGTTCCGGATCTCCACGCCGTACTCTGCCTCCGGCGGGAGCCGTTCGAGGAAGGCGTCGAGCC
This sequence comes from uncultured Gemmatimonadota bacterium, assembly GCA_946479825.1. Next base: position 3,193 of record CAMLHU010000009.1, on the reverse strand, counting down.
GCTCGGCGAACGCCTCCGGCGCGATCCCCGCGTTCCGTGCGATGGTCTGGATCTCGAAGACGAACGGGCCCACGTGCCCGCCGGCGTTCTCGAGCGCGGGGCCCAGCACCTCGGCCGTGAACAGCTCGGCGTTCAGGAAGTCGGGGTTGAGCTCGCCGGGGCGCCCGCCGTCCTGGTGCCCGGTGAAGGTGTGGATGGTGATGCGGTTCCAGGCCTTGCTGACGCAGCGGAACCCTTCGGGCAGGACGGCGGCGTAGTTCCGCCAGGTCGCCGCGGAGAGCGGGCGGTAGAAGCTGGCGTCGATGCCGACGGTCGAGAACAGCGGGAACTCCGCGTACTCGCCCAGCATCTTCGTCACCGCGCCCGACTTCGGATACTTCCGGTGATAGACGAGCCCGTCCCACCCCGGGTAGTTCCAGGACGAGGTGCCGAAGTGGATGGCGGCGGGGAGCCGGGCCCGGAGGGCGCGGAGTTCGTCCGGGTCGAGCGGGGCGGGGGCGTCGGTCATCGGCCGCTCACCGGGGCCGGCAGACGATCCCGTTGTGGGCCTTGATGACCCCGGCGCGGACGACGTCGAAGCCGTTCTCCCACGCGTACAGGCCGAGCTGGCGGACGGTCATCAGTTCGCGGTAGCCGTAGTTCATCCAGTCGGCCATGATGCTGTAGAACGCCCGGCCGCGCCACTGGTCGCGCGGGGTGGTGAGGATGGCCCAGCCGCCGGGCTTGAGGAACTTCCGGTGCCAGGCAAAGGCCTCGGCCTTGTGCTCGTCGGGGAAGTGCTCGACCAGCCCCACGCTCACCACCACGTCGAACTCGGGGCCGTAGGAGAGGTCGCGGATGTCGGCGACCTCGAAGTCGATCGGCATCTCCTCGCGATACCAGACCCGGCGGCCGCCGGTGGCGGGGTCGGCGCCGAGGAAGGGGTAGCGCTCGGGGAACTTGCCGAACCGGTCGGTGCGGCAGAAGTCGTCGTAGTCCACCAGCGTGACGTGGCCGCCGGGGTACATCGCCGCGAGCTGCATCGCCTCGTAGCCGTCGGCCGCGCCCAGGAAGAGGATCCGCGGGCGCGTGAGGCCGAGCCCCTCGAAGAGCGCCCGCTTGCCGCGGGGATCCCAGACCGCGTCCTCGACGCGATGCACCCGGTTCCAGACACCGAGCTGGACGAGCTCGACCAGCGTCTCCCAGGCGCCGGCGACGTCGCCGCGCAGGAGTTCGCGCACCGCCTGCCGCCGCGCCTCGGCGCGGGCCGCCGTGACGTCGGTGATGAAGAGCTCGTGGAAGTGCCGGTTGAAGCGGGTCCAGCCGTCGTGCACCGGCAGCGTCCGGCCGTGGTCCGCCTCCCACGCGCGCTTCTCCTCGGCCCAGCGCTCCACCCGGTAGGGGCGCTTCACCTGGCGCCAGGTGAGGCGCTGCCAGTCGGTCTCGCCGGCGTCGATGAAGAGGTCGGGGGGCGCGTCGCGGAGGTCCACGACGTAGCGGTCGAGCCGGGCGAAGTCGCCGATCTGATGCGCCGGCTGAGCGGTGGCGGTCATGCACTGACCTTAGCGATCCGGGGGCGGGGCCGCTAGTCGGGCGGACAGGCGGACGGGCGGACAGGCGGACAGCGTGGGACCACGGAGAGCACGGAGGATCACGGAGAAGCATGGAGAACAGCTGGTTGATGTGGTCTCGCGAGCGCAGCCCAGTGCCCACTGCCAACTTTCGCCCTTTTTCGCCTCTTCGCCTCTTCGCCTCAGCGCCTCAGCGCCTGTGCTGGGGCCACAGAGAGTCGCTCATGTTGTGTTCTTGAACCCGGAGTTCTGTTTGCAAGACCACAACGACTGGCCGTTCTCCGTGCCTCTCCGTGATCCTCCGTGCTCACCGTGGTCCCAAACCCTCCGCCCCTCCGTCCCTCCGCCTCTCCGCCCTTACCTTCCACCCATGCGAGCTATCACCTACATCGGAGCCGGAGGTGCTGAGGTCATCCGGATGGCCGAGCGGCCGGTGCCTGAGCCGGGGGCGGGGCAGGTGCGCGTGCGGGTGCGCGCGGCCGGGCTCAACCGCGCGGACATCCTGCAGCGGCGGGGCGGATATCCGGCGCCGGCGGGGTGGCCTGAGGACATACCCGGGCTCGAGTTCGCCGGCGAGGTCGAATCGCTGGGCGCCGGGGTGTCCGCGTGGCGGGTCGGCGACCGGGTGATGGGGCTGGTCGGCGGTGGCGCGCACGCGGAGGCGGTGGTCGTGAACGCGGCGGAGTTGCTGGCGGTGCCGGCCGGGCTCGATTGGGACCAGGCGGCCGCCATTCCCGAGGCGTTCCTCACGGCGTGGGACGCCCTGCTGGTGCGCGGGCGGCTCCGGGCCGGCGAGCGGGTGCTGATCCACGCGGCGGGGAGCGGCGTCGGCACCGCGGCGATCCAGGTGGCGCGACTGGTCGGCGCGGAGAGCGTCGGCACCTCCCGTCAGGCCGCCAAGCTCGAGCGCCTGCGCGCGCTCGGCCTCGATCGCGGCATCGACACGAGCGCCGGCGGCTTCAGCGAGCAGGTCGCCCCCGGCGTGGACGTGGTGCTCGACGTGCTCGGCGGACCGGCCTTCGCGCAGAACCTCGCCGCGCTCCGGGCCGGGGGACGGCTCGTGCTGCTCGGCTTCCTCGGCGGCAGCAGGTTCGAGGGAGACCTCTCGCCGATCCTCCGGAAGCGACTCGAGGTCGTCGGGACGGTGATGCGCACCCGGGGACCGGAGGAGCGGGCGGCGATGGCGGGGACCTGGGCGCGGGAGATCCTCCCGGCCTTCAATGACGGCCGGCTCCGGCCGGTGGTCGGGGCGGTGGTGCCGATGGCCGAGGTGGCGCGGGCGCACGCGCTGATGGAGGGGAACGAGCTGTTCGGGAAGTGCGTGCTCCGCTGGTGACGTCGGCGGGGACCCGCGAGCGGGTCCGGGTGTATATTCGTTGACTTCGGCATCCCCGCCCGGCGGGGCACTTATCTGAGGATATCAGTCATGGCCACCGCGACCGCTCCCGTCCATCCGTTCACCGCCGCCCGCGAGGCCGGGCGCGAGCCGTTCAAGGTCAAGGACCTTTCGCTCGCCGACTTCGGCCGCAAGGAGATCCGCCTCGCCGAGCACGAGATGCCGGGCCTGATGGCGCTCCGGGCGGAGTACGCCGGGAAGCGTCCGCTTGCGGGGGCGCGGATCATGGGGTCGCTGCACATGACCG
>CAMLHU010000008.1 GCA_946479825.1 uncultured Gemmatimonadota bacterium | reverse complement strand
CCTGCCACTCACCACCCGCCACTTGTCCCCCCATCCGCCGCCGCTCACCTCCGCCCAGCCGCCCCGAAGCCCATCGTCCCGTTGAGCCACCGTACCAACGGCAGCAGCGCGACGAACCGGCGCTCGAGCACGCGGGGGAGGTCGGCGCGGAGCAGGGCGCTCTCCGGCAGCTCCGCCGAGGCGGTGAACGACTTGTAGCGGAGCCAGGTGGCGGCGGGGTGGTCCGGCGCGAAACCGCGCGGCGTACGCGTCAGCATCGCCTCCTCGTCGAGCGCGCCGAACGCGCGGCGGAACGCGGGCGCGCGGACGATCCTGGCCAGGTCGTGCGGCGCCTCGTCGAGCCGGCCCCGGATCCGGTCGAGCGCCGGCTTGGGCGGCATCCAGAGCCCGCCGGCCACGAAGCAGTTCCCCGGTTCCACGTGCAGGTAGAACCCGGCCCCGCCCCCGGACTCCTGGCCCACGCCGCGACCGGCGTCACGGTGATAGAACCAGAGCCCGGCGTTGGTCTTGTACGGCGACTTGTCGTTCGAGAACCGGACGTCCCGGTGGATCCGGAACAGTGAGCGCCTCGGGTCGCCGACGATCTCCGGCGCGAATCGCGCGAGCCGGACATCCATCGCCTCGGCGAGCGCGCGGAGCGGCCCGCGGAGCGCCGCCTCGTAGGTGTCGCGCCGGGCCTCGAACCATTCCTTCCGATTGTTGCGGCGGAGGCCGCGCAGGAAGTCGAGCCCCGCGCGCGGCAGGCCGCGCCATTCCGTGAGCGCCATCGTGTCTCCCCGGGTCAGGCGGTCCTTGTCGGCCCGCGCCAGCTGCTTGATCCGCCACTCCAGCCGAAGCGCCTCGGCGCGGTGGCCCGCCCGCGCGCTCCACGCCAGCGCCACCGGCCGCCGGGCGCGGGTGTACTTCGCCCCGCGCCCGGCGTTGTGGGTCGCGATCCGGGCCGCCACGTCCGTGGCGACGCCGGTGTACAGCGAGCCGTCCGCACAGCGGGCGAGATAGACGTGCCAGGGCATAGTGAAGGGTAATATGGGGTCGTTGGTCGTTGGTCGATGGTCGTTGGTCGATGCACTCTCCCGCCGCCCACCCGTCTCCCGCCTCCTCTCTCCCGCCTCCCGTCTCCCCTCCTCGCCTCTTCGTCCCATTTCCCTCATATTTCCATCTCGAACCCCCGATCCTCGTTCCCGAAAGCCTGTGACCACACCTCCGGGAGTCCGGCAGGCCCAGCCCCTGCGGTTCTGGCAGCGCATCCCCGAGGTGGGGACGGCGCTGACGGGGCTCATCATCCTGCGGCTGTTGCTGGCGGTCGGGTCGCTCTGGTGGGTGGCGCTCCGGTGGACCGAGATCCCCGAGCTCGCCTTCCTGGTGAGCGTCGCGGTCATCGTGGTCGGCGTGCTCACCGCGTACGGGTTCTGGCTCATCCAGCTGCGCCGGGTCCGGGAGCCGTCGCCGTCGCAGCTCTACGCCCAGGCGCTGGCCGACCTCGTCGCCGTCACGCTGGTCGTGCACCTGGCCGGCGGCGACCAGAGCGGGTTCCCGTCGCTGTACGTCCTGCTCATCGCGGCCTACACGCTGATGATGTCCTTCGGGGCCGGGCTGCTGATCACCGGCCTCTCGATCTGCCTCTACCTCGCCGACATCATCTGGGGTCAGCCGCAGCCCCCCAACACGGGGTTCATCGGCCAGGCGGCGGTGTTCGTCCTCGTCTTCGGCGTGGTGAGCGTCCTGAGCTCGCGGGTCCGCGAGGAGGGGCGGAAGGCGGCGTCGCTCGAGACCGAGCTCGCGCGGGTCCGGCTCGAGGCCAGCGACATCCTGCGCACCATCACCTCCGGCGTCCTCACCGTGGACGCGCAGGGGCGGCTGGTGTTCATCAATCCCCGGGCCGAGAAGATGCTCGGCCTTGCCGCCGCCGCCTTCCTGGGCCGGCCGGTGCTCGACGCGATCCGCGGCACCGCCCCCGAGCTCGGCCAGGCGATCCTCTCGGTGCTCCGGACCGGCCGGCGCGTGACCCGCGCCGAGGGGACGGTCCGGCGGACCGACGCGGACGACTTGCCGATCGGCCTCAGCGTCACCACGCTCGAGCGCGAGCAGGACACCGGCACGCCGTCGGTGACGGCGATCTTCGCCGACATCTCCGACACCAAGCGGCTGCAGGAACTCCACCTGCGGGCGGAGCGGCTCGAGGCGGTGGCCGAGCTGAGCGCGTCGCTGGCGCACGAGATCCGCAACCCGCTCGCCTCCATCCGGAGCTCGGTGGAGCAGCTGTCGCGCTCGCCGCGGGCCAGCGAGGACGAGCGGTTCCTGGCGCAGCTCATCGTGCGCGAGAGCGACCGGCTGAGCCGCCTGCTGAGCGAGTTCCTCGACTTCTCGCGCGTCCGCATCACGCGGTCGGAGCCGCTCGACCTGCTGCAGGTGGCGGAGGCGGCGGCGCGGCTGGTGCGCGAGCATCCCGACGCCCGGGCCGACGTGACCGTCACCGTCACCGGCGAGCGCTCGCAGATCGACGGCGACGAGGACCTGCTCCATCGGGTGGTGGCCAACCTGGTCCTCAACGCGGTGCAGGCCGCCAAGGGCGCGGTCACCGTGGTCGTCAACGTCCGCCCCGCCGCCGCCAACGAGCTGCCCGCCGGGAGCGGCATCGAGCGGGCGGTCCGGCTCGAGATCCGCGACAACGGCCCGGGCATCCCGTCCGAGGTGCGGGAGCGGCTCTTCGAACCGTTCGTGAGCGGGCGGGTCGGCGGGTCGGGGCTCGGGCTCTCGATCGTCCAGCGGGCCGTCGAGGCCCACCGGGGGCTCGTGCTGGTGGACACCGCCGCCGGACGGGGGACGACCTTCACCATATTTCTGCCCGTCCACTGGGCCTCGGAGGAAGCGGCGTGAGCCAGAAGCCGTGCGTGCTGATCATCGACGACGAGATGGGCATCCTCGACACCCTGCGCATCCTGCTCAAGGGCGAGGGGTTCGACGTCGTCACCGCCCAGGGCGGCAAGGCGGGCATCGAGCAGATCAAGCTCGGCCAGCACGACGTCGTCCTGACCGACGTGCGGATGCCTGGGGTCACCGGGCTCGACATCCTGCAGGCCGCCAAGGAGCAGGACCCGATGACGCCGGTCATCCTGATGACCGCGCAGGCGTCCGCCCAGACCGCGATCTCGGCCGTCAACCAGGGCGCGTTCTTCTACCTCCAGAAGCCGTTCGCCAACGACGACGTGGTGGCGCTCCTCCGTCGCGCCGTGGACTTCCGCGCCGTGCGGGTGGAGAACAAGCAGCTCAAGCAGGATTTCCGGCAGCGCGAGAAGACCGCGCCCGCCCGCCCGCTCGGCAAGTCGAAGCGGTTCCTCGAGGTCATCAAGCTCACCGAACTGGTGGCCCCGACCGAGGCGACCGTCCTCATCCAGGGCGAGAGCGGCACCGGTAAGGAGGTCCTGGCCCGGTACGTCCACAACCTCTCGCCGCGGCGGGACGGGCCGTTCCTCTCCATCAACTGCGGCGCCCTCCCCGAGAACCTCCTCGAGAGCGAGCTGTTCGGCCACGTGAAGGGGTCGTTCACCGGCGCCGTGCGCGACAAGCAGGGCCTCTTCGCCGCGGCGCGGGGTGGGACGTTCTTCCTCGACGAGGTCGGCGAGATGCCGGCCGCCCTCCAGGTCAAGCTCCTCCGCGTGCTCCAGGAGCGCGAGGCCATCCCGGTGGGCGGCACCGAGCCGGTGCCGCTCGACGTCCGCATCGTGGCCGCCACCAACCGCGACCTCGAGGAGGAGGTCCGCCGCGGCGCCTTCCGGTCCGACCTGTTCTACCGGCTCAACGTCTTCGCGCTCGAGCTCCCGCCGCTCCGCGACCGGCAGGAGGACCTGATGCTGCTGGTGGATGCGTTCCTGCAGCGGATGGCCACCGACCGCGGCTACCCCGCCCGGGCCTTCGCCGCCGACGCCCTCGACGCCCTGATGGTGTACGACTGGCCCGGCAACGTCCGCGAACTCGAGAACGCGGTGGAGCACGCGCTCGTCGTCGCCCGCGGCGACACCATCCCCCTCGAGGCCCTGCCGGAGCGGATCACCCGCCGCCGGCGCGAGACGCTCCTCAATGAGCGGAACCACCCGAACCCGACCCTCGACGTCATCGAACGGTCGTACATCATGTGGGTGCTCCAGTCCGAGGGCGGCAACAAGACCCGCGCCGCCGAGGTGCTCGGCATCGACCCGTCCACGCTGTACCGGAAGCTGAGCCGGTACGAGGGCGGCGAGAAGGCGTGAGTCGCGGGTCGTGGGTCGTGGGTCGTGAGTTAGCGTTCGGATAGCGGATAGCGGATAGCGGATAGCGGATCTCTCACTCAGGCGAACATGTCCCAGCTCCCCACCTTGTCCGTCATCGTCCCGGTGTACAACGAGATCCGGACCCTGGAAACCGTGATCGAGCGGCTCCATTCGGTCCCGATCCCGATGGAGATCATCTGCGTCAACGACTGCTCCCGTGACGGGAGCGGCGACCTGATGGACCGGCTCAAGGCAGCGGGGAAGATCCAGGTGGCGGTGCACCAGCCGGTCAACCGCGGCAAGGGCGCGGCGCTCCGGACCGGGATCGAGCACGCGACCGGCGACGTGATCGTGGTCCAGGACGCCGACCTCGAGTACGACCCCCAGGACTTTCCGCGGCTCCTCGCCCCCATCCTGGCCGGCAAGGCCGACGCGGTCTTCGGGTCGCGTTTCCTCGGCGCGGAGCACCGGGTGCTCTACTACTGGCACTCGGTGGGCAACTGGCTGCTGACCACGCTCTCCAACATGTTCACCAACCTGAACCTCACCGACATGGAGACCTGCTACAAGATGGTCCGCGCGCCGGTGATGAAGTCGCTGGTGCTCACGAGCGACCGGTTCGGGTTCGAGCCCGAGGTCACCGCCCGCCTGGCCCAGGCGCGGGCGCGGATCTGGGAGGTGCCGGTCTCGTATTCGGGCCGGACCTACGCCGAGGGGAAGAAGATCAACTGGAAGGACGGGGTGGCCGCCTTCGGCCACATCATCCGCTACAATCTCTTCCCGCCGCGCCGCCCGAATGCCTGACGGAGCCGGACGGGGAAGCCTCGCCGCGCGGGCCGCGGCGGTCTTCCTCGCGGTCGTCGGGCTCCTTCCCATCGCCAACTGGATCCCCGGCGGGCACGAGGCGCCGTGGTACCGCCTCGTGATGACCGGGTGGGTGCTGGGCCTCGTCATCGTGGTCGGGGCCGGCGCGGTGCTCGCCATCCTGGGCCGGGGGCTGCCGCTCTGGCGCGCGGGCCTCTGGGCCCGGGCCGCGGAGCGGTATGCCGCGCATCCGCGCCGCACTGCCGTGCTGGTCGCGGTCGCCGCGCTCATCGTCTACGTGGCGATCGCCCTCGGGGTGCTGGGCGGGCGGCCGCTCCTCATCGACGAGATCGTCGAGCTCTACCAGGCGCGGATGTACGCCGCGGGGCACCTCTTCCTGCCGCTCCCTGCCCACCCCGAATTCTTCAGCTCCATCCATCTCATCGACTTTCCCGACAAGGTGTACGGCCAGTTCCCGGTCGGCGGCCCCGCGCTGCTCGCGCTCGGCGTCCTGGCCGGCGCGCCGTGGCTGGTGGGCCCCGTCCTCGGCGCGCTGTCGGTCGTCGCGTTCGGCTGGTGCCTCCGTCGGCTCGACCTCGGGCCGGGGGCCGCGCTCGCGGCGCTTCTGTTGTTCGCCTTCGCGCCGTTCACGGCGTTCATGGCCGGCTCGTTCATGAACCACGTCCCGACGCTGCTCGGATTGCTGGTCGGCTCGGCGGGGCTCGCGGGGATGCTGCAGGGTGGCCGGGCGCGCTGGAGCGATGCGCTGGCCTGCGGATTCGGGTTCGGGGTGGCGGCGGCCGTGCGCCCGCCGGACGCCGTCGCGTTCGCGCTGCCCGCCACGGTCTGGCTGCTGGCAGGGATCCGCGACCGCCGCGTGGGCGTCGGCGCGCTCGCCGTCGCCGCGGTCGCCTTCGCGCTCCCGGTCGGCGCGCTGCTCTGGGCTAACGCCCGGACCACCGGGGCGCCGCTCGAGTTCGGCTATTCGGTGCTCTGGGGGCCGAGTCACGCGCTCGGCTTCCACCGGGCGCCGTGGGGCGTGGCGCACACGCCGGCGCGCGGCCTCGAGCTCGTGAACCTCTACCTGCTCCGGCTCAACACCTACCTCTTCGAGACGCCGGTCCCCGCGCTCCTGCCCGCCATCGTGGCGCTCTGGCTGGCCCGGAAGCTCAGCCCCTTCGACCGTTATCTCCTCGGTGCCGCCGCCGCGACCCTGGGACTCTACTTCGCCTACTGGCACGACGGGTTCTACCTGGGCCCGCGGTTCGTGTACGTGCTCATCCCCGTCGCCGTCGTGTGGACGGCGCGGTTCCTTCCCGCGCTCCGCGAGCGCCTGGGTCAGGGCGCCGGCCTCCGGGGCGCCGCGTACGCCTGCGGGGTCGCGGGGCTCCTCGCGCTCGGCGCCGGGATCCCGGCGCGCGCGGCGCAATATCGGAACGGGCTCGTCACGATGCGCTGGGACGCCGACCGCGCGGCCGACTCGGCGGGGGTGCGCCGCGCGCTGGTCTTCGTTCGGGAGAGTTGGGGGGCTGAACTGGTGGCGCGGATGTGGGCGCTGGGCGTGTCGCGGCCGGACGCGGAGCTGTTCTACCGGCGGATCGACGCCTGCCGGCTGGAACAGGCGCTCGACGGGCTCGAGCAGGCGGGCCGGCGCGACTCCGCGGCCGACCGTGCGCTCCGGCCGCTGCTCGCGGATTCGACCCGGCTGCGCGGGTCGCCGGTCTCGCCCGACACCACCGAACAGTTCGAACCGCGGGGGCCGCGCTACACCCAGGCGTGCGTGGACCGGATCAACGAGGATCGCGCCGGGTTCACGCTCTATGCGCCGCTGCTCAACGCCGGCGGCGGCAACATCTACGTGCGGGATATGGCCGGGCGCGACACGCTGCTGCTGGCCGAGTATCCGGACCGCCCGGTGTACCTGCTGCGGCCGGGGAGCGCCCGGATCGGAGCGGTGCCGCGCTTCTACCCCGCGTCACGCGATTCCATCCTGAGCGCGGCCCGGCGCGGGACTATCGCGGCGGGCCCGCCGGCGCCGGCCCGATGATGTCGGCTTCCAGGGTGTCGGAGCGGAGTCCCGTCCAGTCGAGGTAGCGATACCCGGCGCGCAGGCGGATCGCCGCGTCGCGGAAGGCACCGCAGCGGTCCGTATAGGTGATGAAGGTATGGCGGCCGCGCCCTGACTCGAGGGCAGCGGCCGCCTTGCCGCACGGGAGGTCGGTCGCTGGCGGAAGGCGATCGGCAAGCCCGAGGGCCAGCGCGTAGCGGACCAGCGTCGGCCCGGTGCCCTGCCAGGCCTGCTGCGGGAGGTACGGTTCGAACACGATGATCGAGTCGCCCGGGACTGCGGAGAGCGCCGCAGCGACGTCGTGATCCACCACCTGGCGGGCCATCCCGGCGGCGGCCAGCTGCCCCGACGTCACGCCAGCGCCGGTCACCAGGACGCCGAGGCCGAGTGCGGCGGCGAGGCGCGGCAAGGGCGTACGCTGCAGTGCGGTGACGCCGGTGGCGAGCAGCAGGGCGGGGCCGGCGAGGAAGGGAAGTCCGTAGAAGAAGTTGAAGTACGGCCACGGGACGTAGAGGGCGGCCCCGATGGCGGGCAGTCCCAGGCCGAGGATGGCGACCGCCGTCAGGTGACCGCGGTCGGCGGCGGCGCGCCACGCTTCGGCGGCGCCGAGCCCGGCCAGCGCGAGGAACGCGAGGTTGGCCGGACGCAGCCAGAGCCCGAGCCCGGGAAGGCCCGCTTCGGGGGCGATGATCGTCTGCCAGAGCGCCACGAACCGACCGGCGCTGATGCTGCTCGCGCCGTACGAGGTGCCGAACCCCACGCTCCCGGCACGGTGTGCCGCCCAGACGACGATGCCGAGCGCCAGGGCGGTCGCCGCACCGATCCAGGCCGCGAATCGCCGCGCCCGCGGGCCGGTGTCGGGCCGGGACAGTCGGCCGTCGGCGCCGCGGGCCACGGCGGCCACGATCACGAGCGGCACGGCGCCGACCAGCATCTCCTTGGCCAGGATCGCCGCCACGACCAGCGCCGCCGCGGCCGGCGCCCTCCAGCGATCGGCGCGCCGGCAGTCACGGTCGGCCACCAGGGCGGCGCCGAGGATGCAGAGCAACCCCAGTGGCTCGCCCATGGTCTGGCGCAACCACGCGTCCTCCGCCGTGCGGGATACGACGAACAGCGCCGCCCCCGCGGCGGCGCCGAACGTGCTGGCCCCGAATCGCCGGGCGACGGCGAACATCGCGCCCGTGACCGCGAGCATCTCCAGGATGCGGGCCCACTGCCAGCGGACCGGTTCCGGTCCGAGGAAGCTCCACTTGGCCGCAAGCGCCACGTACGACGTGAGGTTGGCCCGGCCGTGCTCGATGGCGTAGTAACGGACCAGCGCCGCCAGGCGCGAGCCGAAGCCGGAGTGGCCGAGCAGGAGGGGGAGGAACTCGGAGAAGTCGAGGACCGCGAACGGGCGGGGCTGCCACGGGCGGTAGAGTGCGAGCGCGAGCGCGACCGCGCCGGCGGCCCACGCGAAGGCGGAAGTTCGGGAACCGGGTCGTACCGCGGGCGGGGCCTCGGTCATCGGTATATTATAGCGGGGCCCCCGGTCGGGGCGCTCCACCCTCTCCCTTTCCCTGACCTTCGAGTGCACGCGTGACGATCCGCGGGAAGCGCATCCTCCTCACGGGCGGCGCCGGCTTCATCGGCAGCCGGCTCGCGGCCCGGTTGGTGGACGACAACGAGGTCGTGGTCTTCGACAATGGCCACCGCGACTCGCTGGCCGGCACCGCGGCGCGCCGCCATCGCAACCTGACCTTCCGCCAGGGCGACGTTCAGGACCTCCCCGCCGTGTCCGCGGCGGCGCGGGGGTGCAACGCCATCGTCCACCTCGCGGCGATCGCGGGCGTCGACACCGTCATCAAGATGCCGGTCGAGACGATGAAGGTGAACATCCTCGGCACCTTCAACGCCCTCGAGGCGGCGCGCGCCGTGGACGGGCTCGAGCGGTTCGTGGACTTCTCGACCAGTGAGGTGTTCGGCGCCTTCGCCTTCAAGGTCCGGGAAGGGGATGCCACCAGCCTCGGCGCGGTGGGCGAGGCGCGCTGGACCTACGCGGTGAGCAAGCTGGCCACGGAGCACCTGGCGTTCAGTTACCATCGGGCCTACGGGCTGCCGGCGGTCGCCGTCCGGCCGTTCAACATCTACGGGCCGGGGCAGGTCGGCGAAGGCGCCATCCATCGGTTCATCGTGCAGGCGCTCCGCGACGAGGACATCACCATCCACAACGACGGAAGCCAGATCCGCGCCTGGTGCTACGTCGACGATATGGTGGACGGGATCCTCGCCGCGCTCGAACGGCCGGATGCGGTGGGCCATACCTTCAACATCGGCAACCCGCGCAGCGTGCTCACCATCTTCCAGCTGGCGCAGGAGATCGTCCGGCTCAGCGGCTCGTCCTCGCGGTTGGTCTTCAAGCCGTGGGGCAACACCGAGGTGGAGCTGCGGATCCCGAACATCGACAAGGCGCGCGAGCTGCTGGGCTACGAGCCCCGCGTCGACCTGACGGAAGGGCTGCGGCGGACCATCGAATGGTACCGGGAACGGACGACGGCCTGATCCGGCTGGCACGGCCGGATATCGACGCCGAGGACCTCGCCGCCGTGGCCGAGGTCCTGCGCAGCGGCTTTCTGGTGCAGGGCCACCGGGTGGCGGCGTTCGAGGCCGAGGTCGCCCGCCGGGCCGGCGCCGCCGAAGGTGTGGCCGTCGCGAACTGTACCGCCGCGCTGCACCTCTCCCTCCTGGCCCTCGGCATCGGCCCCGGCGACGAGGTCGCCGTCGGGGCCTACTCCTGGCCGGCCTCCGCGAACGTCATCGCGCTGGTCGGGGCCGCGCCGGTGTTCGTGGACATCGACCCGCGCACCTGGACGATGCGCCCGGACGCCCTCGCGATCGCTCTCGAACGGCACCCGCGCATTCGCGCGGTGATCCCGGTCCACGTCTTCGGCGGGATGGCCGACCTGCCGGCGCTGGTCCCTCTGGCGGACGCCCGTGGGATCCCGGTCGTCGAGGACGCCGCGTGCGCGCTCGGCGCCACGCTCGAGGGCCGCCCCGCCGGCGGTTGGGGTCGCGCCGGCTGCTTCAGCTTCCATCCGCGCAAGAGCGTCACGACCGGCGAGGGCGGGGTCATTGCCACCTCCGACCCCGCCATCGCGCGCCGGCTCCGCACCCTTCGCAACCACGGCCTCGATCCCGCGGCCGCGGCGCCCGACTTCGTGGCCGCCGGATTCAACCTGCGCCTCACCGAGTTCCAGGGAGCGCTGGGCGTCACCCAACTCGCCAAACTTGATCGCCTGCTGGCCCACCGGCGGGTGGTGGCCGGATGGTACGCGGACGCCCTGGGGCCCGTGGACGTGGAACTCCCGTCCGCCCTCGCCGCCGATTCGCACGTGTATCAGGCGTACGTCGTCCTGGTCCCGCCGCGGGTGTCGCGTGACCGCGTGATCGCCAGGATGCGTGCCCTCGGCGTCGAGACCACCATCGGCACGTACCACCAGCCCCTGACCACCTGGTTCCGGCACGCCGGGGGCTACCGCCCCGGTGACTTCCCGGTCACCGACGACGTGGCCGCCCGGGCCCTCGCCCTGCCGATCCATTCCGCGCTGACCCAGGCCGACGTGACCGTCGTCGCCGACCGGCTGGCGCTGGCGCTCCGAGAGGCCGCCGCATGACCGACGTGCTCATCCTCGGCGCCAGCGGGACCGCGCGCGACCTGCTGAGCTGGATCCCCGCGTGCGCGGCCACCGGTCGGGGATGGCGGTGTCTCGGGCTGCTCGACGACGACCCGGCCCTCCACGGCACGACCGTCGACGGCGTGCCCGTCCTCGGGCCGCTCGTGACCGCGGCAGGCCGAAGCGACGTCCGCCTCGTGGATGCGCTCGGCGGGCCGCGAAGCTTCCGGCGCCGCGAGGAGATCCTCCGCGCGGCGGGCCTCGACCCGCGTGCGTTCGCCACCATCGTGCATCCATCGGCCGTGGTCGCGCCTGACGCGGTGATCGGGCCCGGATGCCTGGTCTATCCTTTCGCCTTCGTCGGACCGGGGGTCCGGCTCGGGGCGCACGTGACGATGCTCTCGCACGTCGCGGTCAACCACGATGCGATCGTCGGCGACTTCACGATCCTGGCCTCACACGCCGCGATCGCCGGCCGGGCGGAGCTCGGGGCCGCGTGCTATGTCGGGATGGGCGCCCGGATCATCCAGGACGGTCGGGTCGGGGCGGGGGCGATGGTCGGGATGGGCAGCGTGGTCATCCGTCCCGTTCCCCCCGGTGCGACGGTGGCCGGGAATCCGGCCCGCCGGATCGCGAACGGTCAGGGAGATCCGCGGTGACGGCCGACGGGCGACCCGACATCTCGGTGGTCGTGATGGCCTACAACGAGCGGGTGACCCTCGGGGACGTGGTCAGCGAGCTCCGGGCTGAACTTGACCGGCTCGGCCGGGCCTGGGAGATCGTCATCGTGGATGACGGCAGCTCCGATGGGACCGAACACGAGGCGCTCCGCCTGGCCGAGGCCGCCGGCGGCGTGCGGACGGTCCGTCATCCGGCGAACCGGGGACTCGGGGGCGTCTACCGCACCGGGTTCGCCGAGGCACGGGGGCACCACGTCACCTTCTACCCCGCCGACGGCCAGTTCCCCGCCGCCCTGTTGGCGGACTTTCGCGCCGCGATCGCCGAGGCCGACCTGGTCCTGGGCTATCTGCCACAGCGGCCCGCCGCGCTCGTCGGCCGCGCGCTCTCGGCGCTCGAACGCGCGGCCTATCGAGTTCTGGTCGGTCCAATGCCCCGGTTCCAGGGCGTGATGATGTACCGCCGCGAGGTGATGGAGTCGATGACGCTCCATTCGGATGGGCGGGGGTGGGGCGTCGTGATGGAATTCGTGCTGCGGACGGCGCGCGGCCCCTGGCGGGTGCGGTCCATTCCGACGACGGTCCGGCCCCGCGCGGTGGGGCGGTCCAAGGTGAATAACCTCCGGACCATCACGGCGAACCTGCGCCAGCTCCTCACGCTGCGCGCCGTGCTGGCCCGGGGCCGGTCGTCGTCAGTGGCTGGCTGAGGGCGCGAGGACGATCCGCGCCAGGTTGCCGGATCGCTCGTCGTAGAGGTACGGCGTCCGCTCCGGCGCGGCCCGGATGAGCAGCGTATCCGCGTCCCCCCGGTCGTACGCCAGCCAGAGCGGCGACGTGGCGAAGAACGGATCGTTGGTGATCAGGCTCGAGTGGGCGTAGTGCCCGTTCTTGTACCGCACGAACACCAGCTTGGGCCCCGGCGGCACCCGCGAGAGCAGGTCCTGGAACTGGTAGCGCGCCGCGAAGATGTACGACCACCGCACCGCCGCGCCGTTCGCCACCACCAGCGCAAAGGCCAGCATCACCGGGACCGACGCCAGCGCCGCCACCGCAGCCCGGCCGTCGTCGGGTCGGCCCCTCCCCGCGATCCGCGCCAGGATCGCCCACACCCCGCACGCCGTCAGGAACTCGAGTCCCGGCACCAGCTCGACGTAGTACAGCGACCAGGTGGACTCGTGTCCCCAGAGCAGGTACCCCAGGAACAGCAGCAGCGACGAGCCGACCGCCACCCAGCCGGCGCCGCCCAGGAAGAAGAGCCCCACGATCGCCGCCGGCGCCAGTGCGACGCGCCAGGTGTCCCACACGCCGAGCGCCACCTGCAGCCCCCGCTCGGCCGCGGTCCGCGGCAGGGCCTCGACCGTGTGCGCGGCGTGGACCTCACGGAGGTGCTGGACCACCGCCGCCTGGTCGGTCGGGAGCGTGTCCCGCACCGGCGGGTCGGCGGGGGCGAATCCCATCCGGTCGAACGGCATGTACGTCGCGGTGTAGCGCTCGAGCGGCGTCACCCGCCAGTCGCCGGTGCTCCGCCACGCCCAGAGCGGCAGCAGGCCGAGCACCAGGACCGCCGCCGCCAGGCCGGCCGCCAGGTCGCCGAATCGGCGCTCCCGCCAGATCCGCACGCCGAGCACGGCGGCGAGCGGCAGCGCGTAGAGCAGCATTGAATACGGCCGGGTGATCGCCCCCCAGCCCACCGCGAGCGCCAGCAGCACGATCCACCGCCGCCGGCCCGTCTCCCACCACTCGAACGCGCACCACCACCCGGCCAGCCACAGCGCACCCGTGGTCAGCTCCGAGAAGTAGCTCACCCGCCACGCCAGGTTGCTGCGGCAGAAGATCCAGAGCGTCCACGTCAGGAGCCCGAGCGCCGGCCGGGTCGCCCGGCGCGCCAGCGCGAAGACGAGGCCCCCGGTCCACGCGTTGAGCAGGAGCGGGATGAGCCACGGCAGGCCGAGCGCGAAGCCCGGGGCCAGGAGGATCGAATGGCCCGGCGGATACTTGGCGGCGATCGCCGGCCGGAGCAGGACGTAGGCCTGCGAGAAGAACTCGGGGAACGGCGGGGTCGGGGCGGTCCAGCGCAGGTGGGCGAAGATCTGCGCCTGGAGCACGTACGCCTGCTCGTCGGTGATCATCGCCGGCGGGCCGAAGGTCCATCCGACGATCCACAGGAATCCGAGCCCGGTGAGCGCGGCGAACACCCACGGCGCGGCCCGCCCGCCGAGCCAGCGCTCCGCGCTGCCGGCCCACGCCGGAGCCTCCCGGCCCCGCATCCAGAACGCCACGCCGAGGAGGGCGAGGACGACGACGAGGTTGCTGAGGACGAACATCGGTCAGCGCGCCGGCTGGCCCGCCGCGACCGGCGGACCTACGACGACCAGGCCGGCGGCGGCCGAGTCGATCGTGATCCTGAACCCCGGGCCCGACGGATGGGCGAGCGCCATGCTGTCGCTCAGGAGCTGGAAGCGGCGGAGGACCTTGCTTTCAGGGAGATACGCGCGCCCGAGGGTGGCCACGTGCCACGCCTCCCGATATCGGCCGAGCACGAACAGGCACGCCAGCTCGGACGACCGGGCCCGCTCGTTCTCCGGCAGGAGCTTCAGCGCCTCGGTGTAGAGCGGGACGGCCTCCGGGCAACGGTCGTGGAGCCGGAGCCAGTCGGCGAGCTCGGTGTTGAGCCGCGTGGCGTGACCGTGGTACTGGATGGCGGCCCGGAGGTAGTGCTCGAATCGGTCCGGCTCGCCGATGTGCAGCAGGACGTACGCGAACGCCTCGTTGACGCGATAGCTCAGGGGCGCGTCGAGCATCGACTGGCCCCAGAGCGTGCGCATGTCCCGCCAGACCGCCATCCGGTCGACGCTCCGGGCGGTCCCCGCGGCCAGCAGCAGGACGAGCAGCGCCGCGCCGCCGTAGCGGGCCCGGCGCGCGCCGTCCTGTCCCGCGGCGGCGATCCGCGCTCCGAGCGGGGCTACCAGCGCGCCGAGCGCCAGCGTGACCCCGAGCGAAGGAAGGAACAGCGTCCGCTCCGCGAGGACGATCCCCGTGGGCACCACGATGTTGCTCACCGGGAAGATCCCGATGAAGAACCAGAGGATCCCGAACGCCGCGACCGGCTGGCGCCGCCAGCTCCGTACGAGGAGCACCAGCGTCACCAGCAGGATCAGGACGCCGACCGTCTGGTCCAGGCCCCAGTGGCTCGTCCCGACGATCTCGGCGGGTGAGTAGTCCTCCTGCAGGTGCGCCGGCCAGAGCATCAGCGTGGCCCAGCGCGGCACGATCCCGATCATCGTATTGACCCGGCCCCACCAGTCGAGGCCGTACAGCCCCTCCGCCGTGAAGCTCCCGACGAAGCTCCGGAGCACCAGCGTCCGGACGCCGACGAACGCCACCGCGATGAGCGCCATCCCAAGGCCCCAGGGCCGGAGGCGGTCGACGCGCCGGAGGAAGGGCGTCGGGTCGGCGATGATCGTCAGCTCCGCCGCCAGGAAGATCGCGGGGAGGACGATCGCGCTTTCCTTGACCAGGCACGCGACCAGGTAGATGGCCAGGATGACCCACGGACGCCGCGGGTCGGCCTCGCCGGATCGGCGCCAATCCACGTAGGCCGCGGTCGCCGAGACCAGCAGCAGCCCGACCAGCACCTCGCTCTGGTTCACGCTGAGCGCGACGGCTTCGACGTGGACCGGGTGGACCGCGAAGAGCGCGGCCGCCACGAACGCCCCCGGGACCGGGAGCAGCTGGCGCGCGAACCGCCACACCACGCTCACGCAGAGCAGGTACAGGACGAGGTTGAGGAGGTGGAAGGGCAGCACGGCGCCGTCGCCGGCCAGCCACTGCAGGCAGTAGAACGCCAGGGACAGCGGACGGTAGAGATCGGCGCCGAACGGCGGGGGCCAGTAGGCGCTCACGAACGGCAGCCAGAGGCCGGAGACGTGGTGGATCAGGTCGTGCTGCTGGATGATCGGGATCTCGTCCTGCAGCCAGTACCGATGACCCGCGACCGCGCCCATCGACACGATCGCCAGGGCGATCGCGATGACGCCCCAGGGCCAGAGTTCGGACGCCCATTCCCGGAAGGAGCGGATCAACCCCGAAGACGGCACGGGTCCGTGCACGTTGCCTCCATCAGGTCAGGGCTCGGCGCGAGTCGCGCCGGCCAATCTGTCATGTAAGGCGTTGCGGAACAACGAGATGTGCGAGCCGATCATGATCGGCGGCCCCGGATTTGCGCAAGTCCGGTGCCCCACGGGGCCACCGCACCACGGGTCCCGACGCCCGATGACGACATTGTGGGGGTCGAGCTTCCCGGCATAATGCCAGACCGATCGAGCTGGCGAGCCCCCGTCCCCAAATCTGTGCCAGCGTGTAACCTGTTGAAAGATAATCTGTTGAAGGTTTCTTACAGGGATTGGCATCGATGTTGCCGGTGAGGGACCGTCCGTTTGCACCAGCGGGCCGTGCCACCCCATCTCACCACACCCAGGAGTGAGTATGCTGAACCGTAAGGGCTTTACGCTCATCGAGCTGCTCATCGTGGTCGTGATCATCGGCATCCTCGCCGCGATCGCGATCCCGAAGTTCGCGGCGACGAAGGACAAGGCCAAGCTGGCCTCGGTCAAGTCCGACCTCCGGAACCTGATGACCGCCGAGGAGAGCTACTTCTCGGACTACTCGCAGTACACCAGCTCGCTGTCGACCTCGGTCTTCGCCGTCTCGACGGGGAACACCTACACGGCGGCCGTGGTCGGGACCAGCGGCTACACCGCGTCCGTCTCGAACAGCTCGATCACGAGCGGTTCGACCTCGTGCACGGTCGCGGTCGGTGGTGGCGCCACGAACGACGGCGTCATCGGCTGCTGAAGTCGGGCTGATCCAAGCGGTGCGATCGGGCCGGCTTTCGTGGCCGGCCCGACTCGCATCCGGCCCCATCCCTTTCCCGTTGCCTACCCGAGGGCTGCCCGAATGGCGCGCGATCGGAACGGCTTCACCCTGATCGAGTTGCTCATCGTGGTGGTGATCATCGGCATCCTGGCCGCGATCGCCATCCCGAAGTACAACGCCTCCAAGGGCGAGGCGATCGTCGCCTCGATGAAGTCCGATCTGCGCAACCTGGCCGTGGCCGAGGAAGCGTATTCGTACGACCATTACGGGTACTACGGCGGCACCGATCTCGTCGGCGTGCTGAGCCTCCATACCTCCGGCAACAACGCCATCTCCATCGCCCGCGCCGACTCGAGCGGCTGGGGCGCCACGGCCACCAATCCGGCGACCACCAAGACCTGCGCGCTCTTCGTCGGCAACGGCGCCGCGGTCGCGCCGGCCACCACCTCCGGTGTGCTCGCCTGCAACTGACGTCCGCGCCGCGCCCTCCCGCCTGTCGCACCTGATCCACCACCGAACATGACGTCACCGGCCTCGCCGGACCGCGCGGTCGGACCCCTGGTCGCCGCGGCGTGCACCGCCGCGATCGTGGTCGCGGTGGCGTGGTGGGCCCGCACCGGCGCCCCCGTCGGCGCCTACATCGACGACGGGTTCTACGCGATCCTCGGGCGCGCGCTCGCCACCGGCCACGGCCTCCGCTACGTCAGCTGGCCCGGCGCGCCGGCACCCGGCCACTATCCCCCGGGGTATCCCGCCGTCCTGGCCCTCGCCTGGCGCCTGACCGGATCGGTCGCCGGCGTCGCCGCTTGGGGACTCGCGCTCAACGCCATCGCGCTCGGTGCCGCGGCGGCGGCCATTGCGGTCGCGCTGATCGGGTGGGGCAGGGTGCCGACGCCCGTCGCGGTGACGGCCGCGGTCGCGGGGGCCGTCGCCACGCCGGTCCTGGCCGTCTCCACGCTGCTGCTTTCCGAGCCGCTGGGCTTCGTCCTGATCGTCGCCACCCTGTGGGCGGCGACTCCACCGCCCGGCGACGGGGCCCGGTCCGGCCGAGCCGCGGTCGTCGGGCTTCTGGGAGGCGTCGCGGTGCTCGTCCGCACCATCGCCATCGCAGCTCCCCTGGCGGCCGTCGTCGCTGCCTGCGTACAGCGCCGATATCGCGACGCCGGCATCATCACCCTCGTCACGCTCGCCGTGGTCGGACCGTGGGTGGCCTGGGGCGCGATGCACCCACCCGCCGGCCTCGGCCCGCTCGGCGTGGCGTACGGGTCCTATCTCGGCTACTACCTCGACGCCCTGCACCAACGCGGCCCCGGCTTCGTCGCCGCCGTGGTGTGGGCCAACGTCCTGGCGCTCGGCCGGACGGTGCGGGCCCTGTTCGCGCCCTGGCCGGCATCGTGGTGGACCCTGCCGGTCGCCGGCGCACTGGTCGCCATCCTGACGGCGGGTCTGCGGACCACCTGGCGCCGCGCGCCAGCGCTCGCGCTCTTCATCGCATTCTACGGTGTGACGATCCTCGCCTGGCCCTACGACCCGTCCCGGTTCCTGTGGGGGATCTGGCCGCTCGTGGTCGGCATCCTGGCGATCGGTGGAACGACCCTCATCGGCGGCATCCACCAACGCGCCACGGCGTTGTCCGCGCTGCGGTGGATCGGCGCAGTCGGCGTCGCACTCGTGACGGCGGGCTACGCGCGCACCATGATCCTGGGGCTCGCGACCCGCGGATGGGAGCGTTCGCAGCTCTCATCCATCGCGACCGCGCAGCCGATCGTCGCGTGGGCGCGGAGCGAGACGCCGCCCGACGCCGTCATCGCGACGCCGTACGACCCGATGGTCTATCTCTACTCGGGCCGGCGGACCATCCCGCTCCGGACCTGGCGGGCGACCGATTACCTCGCCCCGGGGACGGACACACACGGCGACGACGACCTCCGGGCCATCCTGGAATACTTCCGCCCGGGCTTCGTGGTCGTACCGGGTCGCGCCGACGTCGTCGCGGGCCGGCTGCAGGCCCTCCTCGCCACCGCGGCGGTCACCGTGCGCCCGGCTGCCGACCTCGCGGGCGGCAGTGCGGCGCTGGCGCTCGACTGGCGGCCGCTCCCCTGAACGCCCTCCCGCTCCGCCCCCGTTCCCGGCATCTTTGACCCCATGCCGGCCCCGCGCCGCTCCCTCCGCGGCGAACTCCTCTTCAGCTTCGCCTTCCTCGCCTCCGCTGCGGTGCTCCTCGTCGGCGCGAGCGCGATCCTCCTCGCGCGCCAGGACCCGGGGACCACGGCGTGGGCGTTGCTCTTCCTCTGGCTCGGCAGCACCGCGGTGGTCGTGGTCTTCGGCGCGTGGCTCGTTCGCCAGCGCATCCTCCGCCCGCTCCGGCTCCTCGCCGACCAGGCCGACGCGCTGGCCGCGGGCCAGGAGCCTCCAGCGGTCACCTTCGACACCACCGACTTCGCCGCGCTCGGCGAGCGCTTCCGGGTGATGGCCGCCCGGCTCCTCGATGCGCAGGGCCAGGTGGTCCGCGCGGAGAAACTCGCGGCGGTCGGCCGGCTGGCCGCCGGCGTGGCCCACGAGATCCGCAATCCGCTCGGCGCACTCGGCAACTACGTCGAGGTCCTGCGCCGGCGCGGCGGCGACGCCGAGCTGACCGGGGCGATGCACCGCGAGATCGAACGGATGGATCGCATCGTCGAAGGGTTGCTGGATTACGCCCGCCCCCGCGGCCGGGCCCCGGCGCCCGCCGACGCCGCGCGCGTCATCCGCGCCACCACCGCGTTCCTCACCGACCAGGGCGCCCTGCAGGGACACGCCCTCGCCCTCGACGTGGCCGACGGGCTCGCCCCCGTCGGGCTCGAGGCCCACGCCCTGGAACAGGTGCTCGTGAACCTCGTCCTCAACGCCCGCGACGCCCGGGCCGACGGACGCATCTGGGTCGGCGCGCAGGCGGCCGCCGCCGGGCTCACCTTCCCCCGCCGAGCCGGCGACCCGGACGGCGTGGACGTGGTCTCGCGCCGCGTGCGCGAGGTGCGGCCCCGTCGCCCCGACCTTCCGCTCGAGCGGTCCGGCGTGCTCATCTACGTCGCCGACGAAGGGCCCGGCGTTCCCGACGCCGAGCGCGAGCGCATCTTCGATCCGTTCTATACCACCAAGCCGCCGGGCGAAGGCACCGGGCTCGGCCTTGCCATCGTGGCCCGCACGGTGCACGACGCCGGCGGCCTGGTCTGGGTGGACCGGGGGCGCGAGGGCGGCGCCGTCTTCCGGGTCTTCCTTCCTTCGGCCACGGAGGCCGCGTGACCCGCGTGCTCGTGGTGGACGACGATCCCGGCCTGCGTCAGTCGCTCGGCCTCCTGCTCGGCGAGGCCGGGTACGCCGTGGACGCCGAAGGCGATCCCATCCGGGCGCTCGAACGCGCGACGGCCGGCGCCTTTGACCTGATCCTGTGCGACGTCCGGATGCCGGGACTCGAGGGCCGGGAGTTCCTCCGCCGGTACCGGGCGGCCGGCGGGTCGGCGCTGCTCGTGATGATGAGCGCCTACGGCAACGAGGACGCCGCGCTCGACGCGATGCGCGAGGGGGCGTACGACTACCTCCACAAGCCGTTCCGCCCCGACGAGGTGCTGTTCACGCTGCGGAAGGCGGAGGAGCGCGAGCGGCTCCGGAGCGAGGTCGCCGAACTCCGGGCCGCCGTGGCCACCGGCGGGAGCGGGCTCGTGGCCGAGAGCGCGGCGATGCGCCGGGTGCTCGAGCTCGCCACCCGGGTGGCGGGGCATGCGACCACGGTGCTCATCACCGGGGAGAGCGGCACCGGCAAGGAACTCGTCGCCCGGTTCATCCACCAGCGGAGTCCGCGCGCCGCCGCGCGGTTCGTGGCCGTCAACTGCGCCGCCATCCCCGAGTCGCTGATGGAGTCGGAGCTCTTCGGGCATCGGCGCGGCGCGTTCACCGGCGCGACGGAAGATCGGCGGGGCCTGTTCGAGGAGGCCGACGGCGGGACCCTGCTGCTCGACGAGGTGGGGGAACTGCCGCTCGCGCTCCAGCCGAAGCTGCTCCGTGCGCTCGAGGAGGGGGCGATCCGCCGGGTGGGCGACGGGCAGGAGCGGAAGGTGGACGTGCGGGTCGTCGCGGCGACGGCGCGGGAGCTCGACGAGCTGGTCCGCGACGGCCGCTTCCGCGACGACCTGTTCTATCGGCTCAACGTCGTGCGGCTCCACCTGCCGCCGCTCCGGGAGCGGCCGGAGGACGTGCCGGCGCTGGCCGCGCACTTCCTGGCCCAGGCCGCGGCCCGCCAGGGCCGGTCGCTCCGCCTCACGTCGCGCGCGCTGGCCCGCCTCCGCGAGTACCCGTGGCCCGGCAACGTCCGCGAGCTGCGGAACGCCCTCGAGCGCGCGGCCGTCCTGGCGCCTGCCGCCACGCTCGACGCCGCCGACCTCGCCCTCGGCGACCCCCGGGCGGCGGCCGTCGGCGGTGGTGCCAC
>CAMLHU010000007.1 GCA_946479825.1 uncultured Gemmatimonadota bacterium | reverse complement strand
ACTCCGCCCGCCCCACCCTCCCCAGCACCCACGCGAAGTCCACCGCGATCTCTTTGAGCCGGTCGTAGCGGCCTGACGCGCCGCCGTGGCCGGCGCCCATGTTGGTGAGGAGCAGCAGCTCGCTGCCGTCGGTCTTGAACGCGCGGAGCTTGGCGACGTACTTGGCCGGCTCCCAGTACATCACCTGGCTGTCGTTGAGCGAAGTCCGCACGAACATCGGCGGGTAGGCCTTCCGCTCGATGTTGGAGATCGGGCAGTATCGCCGGATGTAGCGATAGGCCTCCGGCTCACGCGGGTCTCCCCATTCCTCATACTCGCCGACGGTGAGCGGCAGCGACGGGTCGAGCATCGTGGTGAGCACGTCCACGAACGGCACGTGGCTCACGACGCCGCCCCAGAGCTCCGGGCGCAGGTTCACCACGGCGCCCATCAGCAGCCCCCCCGCGCTCCCCCCTTCGATCACGAGCTTCGGGGTGGAGGTGTACTTCTCCCGGATCAGGTGCTCGGCGCAGGCGATGAAGTCGGTGAAGGTGTTCATCTTCGACATCATCCGGCCGGCGTCGTGCCACGGCTTGCCGAGGTCGCCGCCGCCGCGCACGTGGGCCACGGCATAGACCACTCCGCGGTCGAGCAGCGAGAGCCGGTTGGACGAGAACGTGACGGGGAACGGGATGCCGTACGCGCCGTAGCCCGTCAGGTAGAGCGGCGCCGTACCGTCCTTCGGCGCCCCCTTCCGCCAGACCAGCGAGATCGGGACGGCGGTCCCGTCCGGCGCCGTGGCGTGGATACGGCCGGATTCGTACAGCGTCGGGTCGTACCCGCCGAGGACCTCGACCTGCTTCCGAAGCGTGCGGGATCGCGTGGCCAGGTCGTAATCGAACACCGACGAAGGCGTGATGAACGACTGGTAGCCGAACCGGTAGTGCGCCTGGTCCCACTCCGGGTTGGTGCCGGGGTGCGCGGTGTAGACGGGCTCCGGGAACCCGATCTGGTGGTCCGTGCCGTCGGCGAGCCCGAGGACGCGGAGCCGGGGAAGGCCGTCGGCGCGCTCGAGGATGACGGCGAAGTCGCGGAAGAGATCCACCCCCTCCACCATCACGTCGGCGCGATGCGGCAGGAGCTCCGTCCAGCGGGCCGGAGCAGCGTCGGCGATCGGCGCGGTGACGACCCGGAAATTCCGGCCGGTGTCGTTCACCCGGATCCAGAACACATCACCGTGGTCGTCCACGTCGTACTCCCGTCCGGTCTCCCTCGGCAGGACGGTGCGCCACTTGGCGGTGGGAGCGTCGGCGGGGAGGAAGCGCGCCTCGGAGGTCGTGAAGCTGCCGATGCCAAGGTAAAGGAACCGCCGGCTGCGGCCGCGACCGATCCCGATGCGGAAGAGCTCGTCGGTCTCCTCGTAGACGAGCGGGTCGTCGGCCGCGCCGAGCACGTGGCGCCAGAGCCGGGCCGGGCGCTTGGCGTCGTCCTCGGTGACGTAGAAGATCGTCCGCGAGTCGGCGGCCCACGCCGCCGAGGTGACCTTCTCCCGCCGATCGGGGAGTACCTGACCGGTGGTGAGATCCTTGACCTGAAGCGTGTATTGCCGGAACCCGGTGGTATCCGTCGAGAAGAGCAACAGCCGGTTGTCGTCGCTCACCTCGGCGACGCCGACGTCGAGGTACTCGAGCCCCTCGGCCATCGCGTTCAGGTCGAGGAGCACCTGCTCCGGCGCATCCATCGTCCCCTCGCGCCGGCAGTGGATCGGGTACTGCTTTCCTTCCTCCGTGCGGGTGTAGTACCACCAACCGTTGCGGCGGTAGGGCACCGAGAGATCGGTCTGCTTGATCCGCGCCAGCATCTCGTCATAGATCCTGTCGGACAAGGGCTTGAGCGGCGCCAGCACCTCATCGGCGTAGCCGTTCTCGGCCTCGAGATACGCCCGCACCCGGGGATCGTCCTTTGCCTTGAGCCAGTACCACGGATCCTCACGGACGTCGCCGTGGAGCTCGTGGGAGTGGGGGATCCGGGGAGCGATCGGGGGAGTGGGCATGGTGGGGGGCGCTCTCGGTGAGCCGCTGACCGTGGCTAGGTGTGCTCGGCACGAGCCGGCTGGCTACAGCGTATCTGCCGCGAGGGAATCGACCTGCGCCTTGAGCTCGCCGACGGCCGAGAAGAATCGGTCGGCCGGCTCGGCGGGGATGACCGAGCTCTTGAGCGGCTTGAGTACGGCGGAGAATCCGGGGTCGCCGGCCGTGTCGTCGGGGGTGGAGAGTGCCAGCACCGCGACGATGGCGAAGGCCACGCTGGCGCCGACGGCCAGCAGGCGGCGCCGCGGCATCGACGTGTTGAGGCCGAGGTGGCCCGCGAGGACCGCGGTGCCAACGAGACCGAGCCCGACCCAGCTGGCGGCGTCGGGGAGCGCCGCGGCGGGCCAGAGGAACTCGAGGTATTCGCGGCCCGCGGTGAGTGCGGCCGCGGCCACGATGCCGGCCGACGCCACGGCGAGGTGGCCCGGGAAGCGGCCGTTGGGCGCGGTGCTCCGGCCGGCGAGGGCCCAGAGTCCGGCCCAGACCGCGACGAAGCCGAGCGCGGCGAGTCCGGCGCCCGCGATGTACGCGCCGCCGCCTGCGTCGGTGTGCGTGAGCCAGGTCTGCCAGCCGAGCGTCAGGCCGGCCGCCGCCGTCAGGGTCAGCGCCACCGGGCGGGACTCGATCCAGCCGCCGAACCCGGGTGCGCGCGCTCCTTCCTTCCAGGTCGGCGGGAGCGGGAAGGCGGGGTCCACCACGCGGATCCACGTATGACCGAGCCGGAGGAGAACGCCAGGGGCGATCTCGACCCGCGAGACGCGGCCACGGCGGCCGGCGCGGAAGGTGCCGTTCTCGCTGCCGGCGTCCTCGAGCACGAGGCGTCCGGCCTCGTCGCGGAGGAGTCGGGCGTGGAGCGGGGAGGCCCAGCGGTCGTCGAGGATGACCGCGTTGTCGTAGCCGCGACCGATGGTGGCCGGGAGCGCGGCGACCGGCTGGCGCAGGCGGACACGGCCCCGGCGGTCGAGGAGCTCGACGAAGGCTACCGCGTCCACCGAAGCCGTCCGAAGTAGCGCCGGGTCACGGCCACCGCATTGTCGTACGTCACGCCGGAGAGGGTGAGCTGCGTGGTCACGCCGACGTCCGACCGGCCGAGGAGGGCGGCCTTGAACACGACGTCGTACAGGCCGTCGAGCTCGGTGTAGGCGCGGATGCAGAACGCGGTGCGCCAGCGCGCGCCGCCCTGCGTCACGTTCCGGGTGCGGCAGCGGAAGTCGGTGACGTCGTCGCCCCCGTCGTCGAGCGCGTCGCCCCAGTCGGCGAACGCCTGCTGGTAGGCGGCGTAGAACCGCGGCGTCGCGAGCCCGCTCGGCGTGATGACGCGGTGCTCGAAGTCCACGATCCCCGACCAGTGGTCTTCCGCCAGGAAGACGACGTCGTCGGTGGAGCACTGGTGGACCACCGTCTGGTAGGGGGCGTCCGGGTCGCGGTCGGCGTCGGCCCAGCAGTTGAAGAACGGGGCCGCCTGGGTGGGCAGGGAGACGCCGCCCAGGTCGGTGGACGGCACGTCGCCGGTGAAGAGCGTGGCGAGGTAGGTCCGCTGGTAGGCCCGCAGCTGGCGCGCCACCTCCGCCATCAGGTCGTCGGGGGGCCGGAAGCCGGGCGACTCGACCGTGGCCACGAGCGCGGCCGCCCGGTCGCCGGGGACGAGGAAGCTCACCTCGTTCCCCTCGGTGGAGACGTTGACGCCCACCACCTCGCCGCGGGTGTCGATGGTGGGCCCGCCGCTCATCCCGGGGTTGAGCGAGCCGGTGAAATGGATCCTGGGGTAGAGCGTGTGCCGCAGGAGGCCGTTGTAGGTGCCCTCGACGATCGAGAGCCCGAGCTCGAGGGGATGCCCCATCGCGTAGAGGCGCTCCCCCTGGTCGAGGGGGCCGGCGGCGAAGGTGAAGTACTGGTCGTCGGGGTGCGCGTCGGTCTCGAGGACGGCGAGGTCGTGCACGACGTCCACGGCCAGGATGTCGGCCCGGCGTTCGGTGCCGTCGCGATCGAGCAGCACCGCGCGGTAGCGGTCGGGGTCGTGGACCAGCCGCGCGATGACGTGATAGTTGGTGACGAGGAGACCGTCGTCGGTGACGAAGAACGCCGAGCCGGTGAGCGCCTTGGCGCCCGAGCCGGTCTCGAGGACCTCGACCTTGGGGACCCGGTCGGCGTAGCGGCGGAAGAGCTCGGTCGCGACGCCGCCCGGGACCGCGGCGGAGTCGGGGGCCTGGGCGGCGAGGGGGCCCGCGGCGAGGAGGAGCGCGGCGACCGCGAGCCGGCGCACGTCAGGGACGGCGGCGGGTCACGCGGCTGACCCAGCTGCCGTACGTCGGGTTGGGGATGATGAACGACCGGAGCCCGAACGCCGCGTCGGCGCCGGCGAGCGAGTCAGGTTCGCCGGGCCCGGGGAAATCGCCCCGGCCCGGGCCGTCCTTCATCTGGTCGCCGACGTACGCCAGGACCCGCATCGGCGTACCCGCCCAGGCGCAGCTTCCCTGGCCGGTCACCACCTCGGTGCGGCGCCGGACCTTGGTGGAGTCGGCCGGGCCCGCCTTGAGGCAGAGCCGGTCGCCGTCGTTCCAGAGGCCGTCGCGCACGAGGTTGTTCCGGGTATGGTCCGCGGTGGCGGCCGACCGGTCGGAGATCCAGGCCACGTGGCCGCCCAGCCGTCGCACCCCCGCGATGAAATCGGCGACCCCGGGGACGAGGCCGGCCTCTTCGCGCGTCACCCAGGCGTCCCACGAGCCGCCGTCGAAGTGCAGGTCGTACGCGCCGCGCTCCAGCTGGTACGCGGAATTGTCGAGCACGGTCTCGTCGAGGTCGAGCACCACCGCCCACGCCGTGGCGCGCGGGAGGTTGTCGGCCTGCCGCGCCACCGACGCGCCGGCGAGCCGGTAGACCATCCGGGTCAGCGTGGCGTACTCCTCGGCGTCGCGGACGTACTTGATCTCGAGCCCGCGGCCGGCGTCGGCGTGCTGGGCGACCGCCGGCGCCGGGAGGGCGAGCGCGAACAGGGCGAGCAGGGCGCGTCTCATCCGTTGGCCCCCACGGCGAACGCCGCTTCGATGTCGCGCCGGGAGTAGGCGCGGAAGGCGATGAGGGTCTCGGTGCCGGTGATGCCGGAGACGGCGACCATCCGGTCGGTGACCAGCGCGGCGAGGTCGTCGTTGGCGGCGACGCGCGCCACGACCGCGAGGTCGCAGCGGCCGGCGACCGAATAGACCTCGGCCACGCCGGGCAGGGCGGCGACCTGCTCCGCGACCTCGTTGACGCGGCCGCGCTCGATGTCGAGCAGGATGATTGCGGTGACCATCGGGGCTCCGGGCAGGGACGACACGGAATCTAACGGACCCGGCGGCGGGCGCCGCCGTCAGCGCTCCCAGCGCTCGAGCTCGGTCCAGGTCTCCCGGATGGCGGCGGTGCCGCGCGGGAAGTAGGTGAGGAAGTCGGCGCGGAAGGCGCCGGTGTGGCGGGCCAGGTAGCGGTCGAGGTCGGCCTGGGTGGCGGCCTCGTAGCTGGTGCGGAAGCGCCCCTCGCCGGCGCGCTCGAAGCGGATGGACGCGAAGCATCCGGTGGCGAGGATCTCGGGGATGTGCTTGCCCCGCATGTAGTCCTCGAGGCCCGCCGCCAGCGCGGGTTCGACCTCGAGGGTCACCTCGTAGCGGATCATCGGGTCGCCGCCGGCACCGGGTCGGTGGGGATGAGGCGCCCGCCGTCGAGGACGTAGTGCCGGGTCTGCTCCGACGTGGGGCAGCACGCCGGATCCTTCGGGCCGCGGGTCACCACGGTCACCGCGGCGGAGTCGGCGTAGAGCCGGATCGCCTTCACGGTGACCCCGGCGCCGAGCCCCACGGTGGCGACGTTCTGCGCCACGCCCGCGCTGTCGGCCAGCAGCGCCACGTCGGTGAAGCTGCCGGTCCCGCCCGCCGTCGTCACCAGGACCACCGCCGCCTCGGCCCGTCCGTCGGGGAGGACGCCGCGGGTGATCGTTTGGAGCAGGCGGGTCTGGATCTTCATCCCGTCGTCGCCGTCCGCCGGGTCGGCGTAGGCGCCGTCCACCAGCCGGACGGTGCGGGTGGGATCGAAGGCGAGGTGGTAGGTCGCGTTGCGGAGGGCCGCGTCGGCGATCGGCCGGGCGGGCGCGGCCGGGGGCCGCGCCGCGGGGCGGCAGGCCCCTCCCGCCAGGAGCGGAAGGAGCGCCGCCGCCCAGCGGGTCACTTCACGTCGGCCGTGCAGTGGGCGCACCGGGTGGCCTTGAGCGGGATGGTCGAGAGGCAGTACGGGCAATCCTTCGTGGTCGGCGCCGCGGCCGGGGCGGGTTTCTGGGCCAGCATGCGGTTCATCGCGCGGACCAGCATGAAGACCGCGAAGGCCACGATGATGAAGCTGACGATCGTGTTGAGGAACACGCCGTAGCGGATCACCACCGCGGGGCTCCCGGCCGCCGCCTCGCGGATGGTGAGGGAGAGGCTCGAGAAATCCACCCCGCCCACGAGCGCGCCGAGCGGCGGCATCAGGACGTCGTCCACGAGGCTCTTGACGATGGCCCCGAAGGCGGCGCCGATGATGATGCCGACCGCCATGTCCACCACGTTACCGCGGAGCGCGAACGCCTTGAATTCCTTGATCATCGTCCCTCCCCCGTCTCAGAAGGTGATCTGCAACCCCGAGGTGAACGTCCGGTCGGTGCTCTTGAAGCCCGGCTCCGGCAGGTTGTCGAACTTGATCACCAGCGCGCTTTTCAGCGCCAGATGGCTCGACAGCGGGGCCGAGAGCGAGGTCTCGGAGTTGATCCGGTAGTCGTCGCCCTGCTTCAGGTTCGGCAGGACCTCGACCGACTGCTGGGCGAACGCGGCCTTGCTGAAGTTGTGGCGGTACACGCCCGCGGTCCGGGCGGAGAGGAAGTCCCGGCGGTCGCCGGCCACGGCGCGCTGCTGGATGTAGCCGAGACCGAACTCGAACGAGAACTGGTCGGTGGCGGTGTCGAGCAGCTTGGCCGAGAGACCGGTGGCCTCCTCGAACCGGCTCGACACGCCGGCGAAGGTGTTGCGCTCGAACTTGCCGAGGCCGTAGATGGCGAGCCGGATGGCCAGGTTGTAGTCGCCGCGGAGGCCGCTGGCGATCGAGTTGGCGTTCACCACGCCGCCGGTCTTGCCGTAGATGATCCCGAAGTTCTGGGTCAGCGTCCAGTGGCCGGGACGGAAGACGATCTTCTCGCCGACGTTGTAGGTCGTGATGTTGGAGTTGCCCGACGTGGACACCAGGCCGAGGTCGGCGGTGAAGTCGGCGCGCCGGGGCGCGGGCGGCGGCGCGGGCGCCTGGGCCGCCAGGGCCGAAGGGGCGAACGTCAGGAACGTCAGGAGCACAGCAGAAAGGCGCCGGGTCATTACGGACTCGTCAAGTACAGTGGGCTCGGGGTCAGGGAACGCGGGTAAGATAGCGCCGGAGCGGCCCCCCAAGCTATGCGCCCGGCCGGCGCACTGCCGCCGGCGCGCCACGCGCCCAGGCGATGTAGTCGGTGGCCTGGGGCTCGTGCCCATCCTGCCGCAACCCGCGGGCCACCTGGCCGCGGTGGTAGCTGCCGTGGAGCGCCACCTGGACCAGGATGTCCTCGACGGTCGAGGTGAACTCGGCCCCGGCGCTGTTGCGGTACGTCACCGGCCGCGCGAGCTCGGCCGGGGTGAGGTCCGCGGCGTACCGCCGGAGCCCGGCGGCGTTCTCGGCCGCGAGCGCCGCGCACCCGGCCAGGTCGAGCCGGGGCCACACCGGCATCGGGGCGGCGCGTCCCTCGATGCGCGCGAGCCACACCGCCTCGGCGCCGAGGACGTGGGCGTAAAGCTCGACGAGCCCGGGGTCGGGGGCGCCGGCCGCCTGCAGCGCGGCGAGTGCGCGCTGGTCGGCCCAGGCGAGGTGCTCCATGAGACGACGAAAGGTGTCGGCCATCGGCGGGGTCCTGCGGGTGGAGGTGGATTGAAACGCCGCGGCGCAACTTGCCGTCCGATATCCCGGCGCGCAACTTCGCCGGAACGTTCCCCGACCCCCGGATCCCCGTGACGAGCCCTTCCCCCGAATTCCTGGCGCTGCAGGCGCTGGTGGCCGGCCGCTACGTGCTCGAGCGTGAGCTCGGCCGCGGCGGGATGGGCGTGGTGTACCTGGCGCGCGAGGTCGCGCTCGACCGGCCGGTGGCGATCAAGGCGCTCGACCGCGCGCTCGCCCGCTCGCCCGAGCAGCGGGAACGGTTCCTCAACGAGGCGCGCACCGCCGCGGCGCTGGCCCATCCGCACATCGTCCCGATCCACGCGGTCGAGGCGGACGGCGACCCGCCGTTCTTCGTGATGGAGTACGTGGACGGCGAAAGCCTCGGGGCCCGGCTTCGCCGGCTCGGCCCGGTGGGCGTCGGCGAGGCGGTCCGGATCCTCCTCGAGACCGCCTGGGCGCTCGGGCACGCCCACGCCCGGGGCGTGGTCCATCGCGACGTGAAGCCCGAGAACATCCTGATCGAGGACGGGACCGGCCGCGCCGTGGTGACCGACTTCGGGATCGCCCGCCGCGCGGCCGAGGCCGTGAGCGGCGCGTCGGGCACGCCGCGGTTCATGAGCCCGGAGCAGGCCGCCGGCGCCCCGGCCGATGCGCGGGCCGACGTCTATGCGCTGGGGCGAACGGCGTGGTACACGCTGAGCGGCGGGCTGCCGGAGGACGGCGCGGACCTCCCGGCGGAGACCCCCGAGCGGCTCGCCACACTGGTCCGGCAGGCGCTCGACCCGGACCCGGACCGGCGCCCGGCCGGCGGCGACGCCGTCGCCGCGGCCCTGCGCGACCTCCGTGCAGGTGCCGGAACGCTCCCCGTGCCGTTGCGACGCTTCGCGCACGAGATCGAATCCTCCGGGAACGAACTCGCCACCACGGTCACCGCCGGCCTGGTGAGCACGGCGATCTTCCGGCTGGTGGTCTGGGACGACCTCTTCGGCGGGATCGCGCTCGGGGTGGTCGTGGCGCTGTTCGGCACGCTCACCATCGTCCGGCTCGGCCGGTTCCTGACCGTCACCCGGGACTTCATCCGACAGGGCTACGGTCACCAGGCGGCGCGGGTCGCGCTGGCCGCGGCGGAACAGGAGCGGGTCGCGGTGCCCGCCGTCCGCGAGCCGCGCTGGCGGCGCTGGCTCGGCGCGCTCGCGCTCGGCGCCGCGGGCATGGCAGCCGTCGTGCTCGGGACCTCGACCTCCTCCACGATCCTCGGGATCCTGGGCATGGGAGGCGGGATTGCGGCGGTCACCGCGGCGGTCAGCCGGCTCTGGCAGTCGGACTCCCCCGGGCGCGGGGTCTGGCAACGGAAGATCGCGGGGCCGGTCGGCGCGCTGATGTTCCGGGTGATGGGCGTCGGGCTCGGCGGCCCGCGGCGCCCGGTCGCGGGGGAGCCCACGGCGGTCGCGCTCGGCGAGGGTGCACAGGCGGCCTGGGCGGCGCTGGCCGAGGGCGACCGGAAGCGCCTGGCGGAGGTGCCGTCGCTCGTCGCCCGGCTGGAGGCGCGGGCGATCCGCTTCCGCGGCGCCGGCGAGACCCCGGCCGACCCCGCGCGATTCACGGCCGCCGTCACCGCGCTCGAGACCCTGCGGCTCGACCTCTGGCGGCTGCGGGCCGGCACGATCACCGCCGACGACCTCACCGCCGACCTGGAGGCGGTCCGGCGGGTGGGCGAGGAGATCGATGCGGCGATGGAAGGGAAGCGGATCGTGGGGGAGGTGCTGCGGTCGGACCCGTGACGGCGCGCGGCGCTCAGCCGTGCCCGCGCCAGTCGCGCATGCTGGACGACACGCCGAACAGCCGGGCCACGGCGTGGAACGCCGGGCGCGGCAGCCAGCCGAAGCCGTTGATGAGGAGCGCCGCCGTCCACGGCAGGATGACGCGCGGTTCCCCGCGCTCCACCGCGCGTACCGCCCGCTCCGCGACCGTCCGGGTGGAGAGCAGCCAGGTGAATCGCGCCGGACGCGCGCCGGCGAAGAGCCCGGTGTCGATGTAGCTCGGGCAGATCGCCGTCACCCGGAGCTGGCGGTGGCCCTGCATCCGCAGCTCCTCCGCCAGCGACTCGCTGAATCCCAGCACCGCCCACTTGCTCGCCGCATAGCTGGATCCCCACGGCAGCGCGACGAACGCCGACGCGCTCGCGACGTTGAGGATCGCCGCACGGGGACGGCCGAGGAGCGCGGGGAGGAAGGCGTGGGTCACCGTGACGAGGCCCGTGATGTTGACGTCGAGCGTCCGCCGGTGCGCCGCCAGGTCCACTTCGAGGAAGGCCCGGCCGGCCACCGTCCCCGCGTTGTTCACGAGCACGTCCACCGGGCCGGCCGCCGTCACCCGGTCGCGGAGACTCGTGACGGCGGCGGGGTCGGTCACGTCGCAGGGAAGGGCGGTCACCGGGCGCCCGCTCGCCCGGAGCTCGGCGGCGGTGGCGTCGAGCGCCGCGCCGTCACGGTCGGCCAGGACCAGCTCCGCCCCCCGCTCGGCGAAGGCGAAGGCGATCGCCCGGCCCAGGCCTCGCGCCGCGCCGGTGATCACGACGCGGCGACCGTTCAGTGTGAAGGACAAGCGGCTCTCCCGGGGCGACGGCGCATCCCGGAAGGTACCCGCGCCGCCACCGCTCGCCACTCCCGCGTCGGCGCCGTAGCTTTACCCTCCCCTCCCGCCCATCCGGAGTCGGTATGCGTCGCCCGCTCGTGGTCGCGCTCGTCGTGCTCGCCGTCACGCCCTGCCTGGCGGGTCGGCTGGCTGCGCAGTTCCCGCATCTTCCCAAGGTCCATCTGCCGTCATCGAAGGGCGAGGCGTCGGCCGCCAAGCCGGTGGCCTATGACGACATCACCCTCGAGCTGACAGGGGCGCGCCTCGACGCCGCGGCGCGCGGGTTCGCCGTGGAGCAGCGGGAAGGGCCGGCGATCGCCCGCGGGTACCAGCAGCGGCAGGCGGCCTACCAGATGGCGCTCCGGGAATGGCAGCGCCGGGATTCGGTCCGCCAAGCGCACCAGCAGGCGGCGCAGAGCTGCTACACCCAGGCCACCTCAGGCGACCGGGCGCAGGCCCAGCAGGGCGCCCAGTCGATGCAGGCGCGGATGAACGACCCGGCGACCCGCGCCCGGATGCAGGATCTCCAGCAGCGGATCCAGGCCGCGGGGCAGCGGCAGGACATGAACACCGTGATGATGCTGTCGGATTCGCTCAAGCTGCTGATGGGGGTCGGCGACGCCAACCAGATGATGCAGGCGCAGATGGCGCGCCAGATGCAGGTCAACCAGCAATGCGGAATGGACAGCGTCCGGGCCGAGGCGGAGGCGGCGCAGGCCGACACCGAACCGCAGCCGCCGGCGAGCCCGCGCGATTCCGTGTTCGTCCTGGCCGCCAGGGCGGCGGGCGTCACCGTGCCGCAGTACGCGATGATGCGGGAGCGGATCCTGGGCTATCTCGCGACCGACGAGGCGAAGCTGGCGCGGTCGTCCTGGGCGTTCTCCCAGGGCGAGCTCGACGCGCTCAAGGCGCACCGGACAGAGTTGTCGGCGTACGAGCAGATGCTGACGACCGAGTGACGCACGGCGCGGCGCGATCCAGGTCGTTCCTGCTGCTGGCCGCGGTCATCGCCGTCGGTCATCCCCGCCGGGCCGGCGCCCAGCAGACGACCGGTTCGCTCGCGGTGGAGACCGGCGTGGGATGGGTATCCTGGTGGCGGGCCGACTCGGCGCCGATCCGGTGGGACAGCGCCGATGCGCAGGTCGCCGACGCGGTGGCGTGGCACGCCGGCCGTCCGGGGATCCGGTGGGGCACGCTCCGGCTCTCGGGTCCCGGCGAGGCGTGGCGGGTGGCGGCCATCCTCGTGCAGTTCGATCCCCGCCACGTCCGCCTGGACCTCGCCGACGGGCTCAACCCCGACCTCACCAAGCGCTGGACCATCGACTCCGCCCCGCCCGGGGCGGACTTCGCGTTCAACGCCGGCCAATTCGAATACGCGGGGCCCTGGGGCTGGGTGGTGCGCGACAGCGCGGAGTACGGGATCCCCGGCGGAGGCCCGCTCGCGGCGACGATCGTGCAGGATACCGCCGGTGCGCTCCGGTTCATCGTCGCGGCCGACAGCGTGGTGGCCGCACGCCGTCGTCGGGTCCGGCTCGCGTTCCAGTCGTTCCCGCTCGTGCTCTGGCACGACGGCGAGGTCCACCCCTTCATCCGCACCGCCGGCCACCCCATCGACCTGCTCCACCGCGACGCTCGGCTCGGCCTCTGCGCGCTGCGGGACGGCACCTGGCTCGTGGTGCTGACCCGGTTCGAGGGCTTCGGCGGCGCGCTCGACGTCCTCCCCTTCGGCCTCACCACTCCCGAGATGACCGCACTCCTCGGCGCGCTCGGCTGCCGCGAGGCGGTGCTCCTCGACGGTGGCGTGTCAGGGCAGCTGCTGGTCCGGGATTCCGCGGGCGTGGCGCACTACTGGCGGGGGCTCAGGAAGGTGCCGCTCGGGATGGTGGGGCGGGGCGGTGAACAGTGAACGGTGAACAGTGAACGGGAGGCGGTCGACAGTGAGCGGTGAGCGGGAAGACGCCAGCCTCCACCCGCTCACCACTCGCTCCTCACCGCTTACCGCATCGATCAGCGTCCTTCACAACCCCATCGCCGCCAGCGCCCGGTCCATCTGCCCCCAGCGCTGTTCGACCGTACCGGTGTAGCCGATCGAGACGCGGACGAGGCCCGGGGAGAGGCCGGCGCTCTTCTGGTCCTCCTCGGGCATCTCGCTCGACGTGGAGCTGGCGGAACAGGAGAGCAGGGTGTCGAAGTAGCCGAGGCTGACGGCGATCCAGCCGAAGCCTTCGGCGTTCTGCAGGCGTTCCATCAGCTGGAAGGCGCGCTCGGTCGTGCCGAGGTCGATGCCGAAGACGCCGCCGGCGCCGAATTCCGGACTGCTGAGCCGGCCGAACAGGGCGTGCTGCGGGTGGGACGGCAGCCCGGGGTAGGTGACCTTGAGGCCGCGGGCGTGGAGCCGCTCCGCGAAGAGCTGCGCGCGCCGGCCGTGTTCCTGCATCCGGATGCCCAGGTGCGGCAGGCGGAGCGAGAGCTCGAAGGCGATCCGCGGGTCCATCGTGGGGCCGAGGAGCATCAGGGCGCCGCCGTTCACGTCCATCAGCGACGTGACGAACTCCTTCGAGGCGCACACGCAGCCGGCGATGATGTCGGACGCGCCACTCAGGAACTTGGTCATCGAGTGGACGACCACGTCGGCGCCGTGCCGGGCCGGCGTCACGACCAGCGGGGTGAACGTGTTGTCCACGATGAGCCGGGCGCCGTGGCGGTGCGCGATGTCCGCGAGCTTCGGGAGGTCGGCCACGACCAGCGTCGGGTTGCTCAGGGTCTCGACGTAGAGCACGCGCGTCTTCTGCGTGAACGCGCGCTCGACCGCGGCGAGGTCGGTGACGTCCACGAAGGTGGTGGTGACCCCGGTGCGCGCCGGGAAGAACTGCTGCAGCAGGGCGAAGGTGCCGCCGTAGAGCGTGTGACCCGCGACGACGTGGTCGCCGGGGGCGCAGCACTGCATCAGGGCGGCGCTGATGGCGCTCATCCCGCTGGCGGTGCAGTACGCGGCCTCGGTCCCCTCGATGGCGGCGAGCTCGCGGCCGAGGACGTACACCGTGGGGTTGAAGTGGCGGCCGTAGAGGTAGCAGCCGCCCTGGTCGGGGCCGCGGAGACCGTGGAAGATCTCCGGCATCGTGCCGGCCTCCATCACCGTGAAGGTGGTGGAGGCCTCGATGGACATGTTGACGCCGCCGTGTTCGCCGAATTCGTGGCGCAGGGCGGCGAGGGATTCGAGGGGATGGGAAGGCATGGGCGTGTGCCGGCTGAGGGCTGCGACGATGATCGGTGGACCTGGCAAGCTAGCGGCGGACCGTGTGAAGGGCCGCGGAAATCCCGAGTAACCTTACTGCGCGTTGGGGGGCGGGGCGTCCGGATCGCCTGCGGCGGCGCGCCGCGTCGTCCGCTCCTCGTGCCACAGCAGCAGCGCCAGCAGGATCGCCCCGCAGGTCACGCCGATGTCGGCCACGTTGAAGGTCCAGAACCGCCACCCGGACGCGCCGACGTCGATGAAGTCGATCACCCCGCGCCCGGACGCCAGCCGGTCGAGCAGGTTGCCGACCGCGCCGCCCGCCACCGCGCCGAGGGCAAGCCCGCGCCAGCGGGCCGCCGCCGGGGCCTCGCGCAGCAGGGCGCCCAGCACGCCGAGCATCGCGACGGCCACGACCGCGAAGATCCACCGCGACCAGGCCCCGAACGAGAACAGCCCCATCGCGGAGCTCTGGTTCCAGGTGAGCGTCAGGCGGACGGCGTCGCCGAGGACGTCCACCGGCGTATGCGGGAAGAGCCGTTGTTCGGCGAACCGCTTGGTGAGCCAGTCGGCGACGACGAAGGCCGTCGCGGTGCTCCAGAAGGCGCGCAGCTTTGGGGCCACCCCGTCAGTCCCCCCGCTCGAGCTCTTCGGCCCAGTGGATCTTGTGCGCGATGCGGTGGATGACCGGCGCGAGAAGCACCCCGGCGACGATCAGGAACACCAGGCCGGCGTACAGGGCGTAGATCCCCGCGAAGAGCTTGCCGGCCTCGGTGTGCAGCTCGTTCACCGGCCCCATCCCGCCGAGCAGCATCGCGGCGTTGACGAATCCGTCGAGCCAGCTGAGCCCCTCGAAGTGATGGTACCCGTACATCCCGACGAAGAGCGAGACGCCGACCAGCGCGGCGGCGACGGCGAAGTGCCACGTCATCCGGACCGCGAACTCCGTCGGCGTGAGCGGGCGCCGGTGCTTGCGTTCGTACATCGGGCCGAGACCTCTCGTCAGGGGGCCGGAACCACCCTAAGTTAGCGATTCCGCGCCGCGCTCGCTCCGGGCGGTGCGGGACCGGTATATTCCGCCTTCCCTTCCTTATATAGCCTGCTTCCGACCATGGCCAACTCGACCACCGCACCTACGCTCGTCGTCCTCGCCGCGGGGATGGGCAGCCGCTACGGCGGCCTCAAGCAGCTCGATCCCGTCGGCCCCGGCGGCGCGACCCTGATGGACTACTCGGTCTTCGACGCCAAGCGCGCCGGGTTCGGCCGGGTGGTGTTCATCATCCGGCCCGACATGGAGGAGGCGTTCCGCCCCTTCGTCGCCGAGCGCTACGGATCGACCATCGACGTTGCCACGGCGCACCAGCGGAAGGAGGACATCCCCGCCGGCGTGACGCCTCCGGCGGACCGCGCCAAGCCGTGGGGGACGGGACAGGCGGTGCTCGCGGCCGAGCGGCAGGTGAACGGCCCGTTCGCGGTGATCAACGCCGACGACTTCTACGGGCGCGGCGCCTACGAGGCGCTGGCGCGGTTCTTCGCCGGGAACCGCGACGACACCTTTGCGCTGGTGGGCTACCGCCTGGTCGACACGCTCTCGGAATCGGGCGGCGTCAACCGCGGCGTCTGCCGGGTGAGCCGGGACGGCTGGCTCGAGGACATCGTCGAGACCTACGACATCCAGCGCCGGGCCGACGGACGCCTGGCGGGTAAGGACGGCGCCCCCATCGCCGACGAGACCCCCGTGTCGATGAATTTCTGGGGCTTCACGCCGGCCGTCTTCCCCCTCCTGCGCGCCGGGTTCGACGAATTCTTCCGTACGGCCGACCTCGCGAAGGGCGAATACCTGCTGCCGAGCGAGCTCGATCGCGCGGTGAAGCGCGGCGCGGCCCGGGTCCGGGTCATCGAGTCGGGGAGCCGCTGGTTCGGGATGACCTACCCGGGCGACCGGCCGGCCGTGAGCGCCGCCATCCACCGCCTGGTGACTGAAGGGGCCTACCCCGAACGGCTGCACGGATGAGCGAGTCGTTCGCCGAGCTCGTCGCGCAGTTCGACGTCGCCGGCGAGCTCGTGGCGGTCGAGCCGCTCCCGGGCGGCTACATCAACGACTCCTATCGCATCGAACTCGCCGACGCCGCCGGCGGGCGGCGCGTCCTCCTGCTCCAGCGGATCAACCCGACGGTGTTCACCGACGCCGACGGGCTGATGGCGAACGTCGCCAACGTCACCCGCCACGTGGCCGCCCGGCTCCGGGCCGCGGGGGTGGCGGACTGGGAGCGGCGGACGCTGGTGGTGATCCCGACGCGGGGTGGGCAGGGCTTCCACCGCGCCCGGGACGGCGCCGCCTGGCGGCTCTACCCGTTCATCGAGGCGGCGTCGGTCCGCACCGAGGCCGCCTCGCCCGAGCAGGCCCGCGAGGCCGCCCGCGCCTTCGGCGAGCTGCTGCGGCTGACCGCGGACTACGACGGCCCCCCGCTGGTCGAGACGATCCC
The DNA here is from genome assembly GCA_946479825.1 of uncultured Gemmatimonadota bacterium. Next base: position 6,513 of record CAMLHU010000007.1, on the reverse strand, counting down.
GGGGTTCCACGACACCGCGGCGCGCTATCGGCAGCTGGTGCAGTCGGTCCGCGCCGACCCGGTGCAGCGCGCCGCGGGGGCGGCGGCGGAGATCGACCTGGCCTTGCGGCACCAGTCGCTGGCCGACGTCCTGCCACCGCTGATGCGCACCGGCCGGATCCCCCGGCGGGTGGTGCACAACGACGCGAAGATCGCCAACGTCCTCTTCGAGGCGGACACCGGGCGCGCGCTCTGCGTGGTGGACCTCGACACGATGATGCCGGGGACGGCGCTCCACGACTTCGGCGATCTCGTCCGGTCCACCGTGAGCCCCGCCGCGGAGGACGAGCCGGACCTGACGCGCGTGAGCGTGCGGATCCCGTGGTTCCGGGCGCTGGTGGAAGGCTATCTGTCCGAGGCGGGAGAGGTCCTGACGCCGGACGAACGCCGGCTGCTCGTCTTCGCGGGCCGGCTCATCACCCTCGAACAGGCGGTCCGGTTCCTCACCGACCACCTCAACGGCGACCGATATTACCGCACCGAGCGCGCGGGGCAGAACCTCGACCGCGCGCGTACCCAGTTCCGGCTCTTCGAGCGGTTGACGGAGCGGGCCGCCGACCTGGAAGCGATCGTGGGCGACTCCGCGGCCAGGGCCACTCTTCCGTAAGGGAGATCCGATGTCCCGTCACCTGACGGCGGCCGCCCTGCTGGGCGTCCTGTTCCTGCCGACCGCACTTTCCGCGCAGTCGGTCCCGTACCGCATCGCGGCCTGGGAGCCGGACAGCTTCGGTAACCACCGTGCGGTCGTCCAGGTGGACGAGGCGGCCACGGCGGTGCAGGTGCATATCCCGTGGCGCCGGCGCGACCGGCACCCGGAGCTCAAGCGGGTCGAGGTGGTCACCGCCGCCGGCGCGCGGGTCTTGAACGCCGTGGCGCTCGGCGTCACCCGCGAATCGGGCGACGTGGTCTTCGAGCCTGCGGCGGGCGCCGGCGCCTACTACGTCTACTACATGCCCTATCAGGGCACCTTCCGCTCCAACTACCCGCGCATCACCTACCGTCCGCCGGACACCACATCGAGCGCCGCCTGGCGCGCCTCCGCCGGTGTGGATTCCGCCGGGCTCGCCGAGGCCCGGTGGCAGTCGCTTCCGCGCGCGACCGTCACCGAATTCGACGACGTGGATTCGCTCGCGTCGGTGTATCCGATGGAAGTGATCGCCACCGCCGAAGAGACCGCCGCGCTCCGCGACTCGGCCCAGGGCCGCCCGTACCTGCTCTTCCCGGAGGACCGCACCCGTGCCATCCGGATGCGGCACAGTCTCCCCGCCCGCTGGACGGTGACGGGCCCGGGCGGTCCGGTCACCGGCGCCGCGGAGCGCGGCGAGTTCTACGCGTTCCAGGTGGGGCTCTGGGCGCTCCGACCGGTGAACGGCATCTCGGTCGCGTTCACCGACCTGGCCGGGCCCGGCGGCAGCGTCGTCCCGGCCTCGGCGTTCCAGTCGTTCAACACCGGCGGCGTGGATTGGGAAGGGAAGCCGTTCACCAAGACGCTGGCGGTGGACAGCGAGGCCGTCCAGCCGCTCTGGTGCGGGGTGATGGTGCCTACGACCGCGGCGCCGGGCGAGTACACCGGCTCGGTGACCGTCACCGCGGGCGGCGTCGCCACCACGCTCCCGATCCGCCTCACGGTGAGCAGCGAGCTCATCGCCGACCACGGCGACGACGAGCCGTGGCGACTCTCGCGCCTCCGGTGGCTCAATAGCACGCTGGCGCTCGACACCACGCTGGTCCCGCCGTACACCCCGGTCGCGGTGCGCGGCAACGCGGTGAGCGTCCTCGGCCGGACCGTGACGCTCGCGCCGAGCGGCTGGCCCCGGCAGGTGGTGAGCCGATTCACGCCGGAGATGACCTCGATCGGCGCCCGCGGCCGCGCGCTCCTGGCCGATCCCGTCACCCTCACAGCCACCGACACCGCCGGCCGGGCGATGCCGTGGGTCCATCACGGCGTCCGGTTCGTCCGCCGGATGCCGGGGGCCGCGATCTGGGAGGCCACGAGCACCGCCGGGCCGCTCACGCTGCTGAGCCACGCCCAGATGGAGTTCGACGGCAACATCGAGTACACCGTGCGGCTCGTGACGTCGCGCCCGGTGGCGCTCGGCGACGTGCGCCTCGACGTGCCGTGGCGGCGGAGCGCGGCGAAGTACTTCATGGGGATGGGGGAGAAGGGCGGGCTCACGCCCGACAGCTTCGACTGGCGGTGGGACGTCCACAAGAACCAGGACGCCGTCTGGATCGGCGACGTCAACGTCGGGATGCAGGTGACCCTCACGGACCAGCACTACGTCCGCCCGCTCAACACCAACTTCTACCAGCTCCGGCCCCTCGTGATGCCGGAGAGCTGGGACAACGGCGGGAAGGGGAGCTGCCACTTCGGCGGCGACGGGCCGGTGGCCTACCGGATGCGATGCTCGAGCGGCCCGCGCGCCATGGCACCCGGCGACACGCTCTACTTCAACGTACGGCTCCTCCTCACGCCGTTCCACCCGATCGACCCGAAGGCGCAGTTCTCCACCCGGTTCTATCACGCCTACGTGCCGATCGCGCAGGTGGTGGATTCCGGCGCCAATGTGGTCAACGTGCACCACGCCACCGACATCAACCCGTTCATCAACTACCCGTTCCTCCGGCCGAAGGAGATGCGCGCGTACGCTGACAGCGCCCACGCCGCCGGGGTGCGGTTCAAGATCTACTACACCGTCCGCGAGCTTACGAACCACGCCCCCGAGATCTGGACGCTGCGGAGCCTCGGCAACGAGGTCTTCGCCGACGGCCCGGGCGGAGGGCACTCCTGGCTGCAGGAGCACTTCGTGGACGACTACATCACCGGGTGGGTCGTTCCCGAGCGGCACGACGTGGCGGTGGTGACGAGCGGCATCAGCCGGTGGCACAACTTCTACGTCGAAGGGCTCGACTGGCTCGTCCGCCACGAGCAGATCGACGGCATCTACCTCGACGACGTCGCCTTCGACCGGACCACGATGCAGCGGATCCGCCGGGTCCTGGTCCGCGGCCGGCCGCACCCGATGATCGACCTCCACAGCGCCAACCAGTACGACAAGAACGACGGCTACGCCTCGAGCGCCAACCTGTACCTCGAGCACTTCCCCTACATCGACCGGCTCTGGTTCGGCGAGTACTTCGACTACAACTCGCCGCCGGACTACTGGCTCACGGAGATCTCGGGGATCCCCTTCGGCCTGATGGGCGAGATGCTGCAGGACGACGGCAATCCCTGGCGCGGGATGGTCTTCGGGATGACCAACCGGCTCCCCTGGGCCGGCGACCCGCGGCCGCTCTGGCTTGCGTGGGATCGCTTCGGCATCACCGATGCCAGGATGCTCGGCTGGTGGGCGCCATCAAATCCGGTCAGGACCGGGCGTCCCGACATCCTGGCCACCAGCTACGTCCGCAAGGGCCGGACGATGATCGCCGTCGCGAGCTGGGCCCGCGACACCGTGCCCCTCCGGCTTGCCATCGACTGGAAGGCGCTCGGCCTCGATCCCCGCACCGCGACCATCTCCGCGCCGGCGATCGAGAAGTTCCAGCCCGCGGCCACGTTCAAGGTCGGCGAGCCGATCCCGATGGCCCCCGGAAAGGGGTGGCTGCTTGTCGTCCGGTGAGGCCTCCCGCCGCACCTTCCTTTCCACGCTCGCGGCGCTGCCGCTGGTCCCGCATTTCGCCCGCCATTGGCCAGGCGCCGCGCTCCGCCCGAAGCTCGCCCTCCCCACGCCGGCGCAGGCGGCGTGGCAGGACCTCGAGATCGGGATGTTCGTCCACCTGGCCCCGAACACCTGGCAGGACAAGGAGTACGACGACCTCTCGCTCGCGCCGGCGCAGGTAGTGACCGACATCGACGCCGAGCAGTGGGCCGACGTCGCCGCCTCGGCCGGCGCCCGGTACGTAGTGCTCGTCGCCAAGCACGTCGGCGGCTTCTGCCTCTGGCAGACCGAGACCACCGACTATTCGATCAGGAACTCCCCCTGGAAGGGCGGCCACGGCGACGTGATGGCCGATCTCGCCGCGGCGTGCAAGGCGCGCGGGCTCGGCCTCGGTGTGTACCTGAGCCCACGGGACGACAAGCACGGCGCCGGGCTGAGCGGGCGATGCGCCACGCCGGCGGCCCAGCGGGCCTACGACGCGATCTACCGGCAGCAGCTCACGGAGGTGCTGAGCCGCTACGGGCCGATCGTCGAGCTCTGGCTCGACGGGAGCAGCGTCGTTCCGACCCACGACATCGTCGCGCGATACCAGCCGCGCGCGATGGTGTTCCAGGGCCCCGACGCGACCATCCGCTGGGTCGGGAACGAAGACGGCTTCGCGCCGTATCCGTGCTGGAACGCGCTCCCGGCCGACGAGGCCGCGAGCGGCAACGCGACGGCGCTGGTGAGCGACCCCGACGGCGAAGTCTGGCTCCCGGTTGAGGTCGACGTCTCGGTCCGGCGGCCGAACTGGTTCTGGAGCACGACGGACGAGAAGAACCTGCTGTCGCTGGACGCGCTGATGGAGATCTACTATCGGTCGGTGGGACACGGCGCACAGCTGCTGCTCAATTTCCCGCCCGATCGCACCGGGCGCATCCCCACAGCCGACGCCGCGCGGGCTCGCGAGTTCGGCGACGCCATCCTCCGGCGCTTCGGTCAGGCGGTCGGCGACACGGCCGGCCAGGGCAGTCGCCTGGAGCTCCGGTTCCCGGAGCCGCGCGCGGTGGATCACGTGATACTGCAGGAGGACATCACGGCGGGCGAACGGGTGCGTGGCTACCGGATCGAGGCGCAGAACGGCGACGGCAGGTGGGTGACGGCCGGCGCCGGCACGGCGATCGGGCACAAGCACATCCATCCGATCGGCCCCGTCACCACGACCGCGCTGCGGCTGGTGGTCACGGACACGCGCGGCACGCCGCGGATCCGGCGCCTGGCGGCGTTCGCGACCGGCGCCGAGCCGCCGGCGACCTGGAACGGCGACGTGGACCTGACCGCGGACGACGTGGTGGCGGGCTGGAGTGGGGCGACGTTCTCGGTGGACCTGACGCCGCACCTGGCCACCGCCGCCGAATACCGGCTGCGGTTCGCCGGGTCCAGGGGAGAGACGGTGCAGGTGGAGCGGATCAGCGTCTTGGAAGGCGGCGTGTCGTCGCCGCAGCTGCTTCGGCGCGACCGACGGCGGAAGGACGTGTTCTATCTCTCCGTGCCCGAGCTCGGCCGGACGGTCATCATCCAGGGCACCGCCCTTGGCGCGCCGTCCGTCGAGCTGCTGCTTCGGCGCACGCCGTAAGCGTCGGCGCCCCGCTCACCGCTCACCGCTTGCCGCGTACCGACCCCGATCTACTTCGCCTCCCCCCACATCCTCGGCACCACCTTGAGCAGTCCCACCCCGCTCACCAGGAACACCACCAGCCACATCGCGAACGGGCCGGTCCGGCCGTACAGGAAGCTTCCGGTCCCGAAGAGCGCCGAGTAGACGAAGAGGCAGCCGAGCACCCAGCCGAGCAGCGACTGGGCGAGGCTGTCGGGAGAGGGGCCGACCTTCGCTTCCGCGGCGATCGGGCGCCACCCGGGTCCGGCCGGGCGCACCAGGGTGTAGAACCGCACCAGCGTCTCGCGCTCGGCCGGCGCGGTCAGGAAGGTCACCGCCATCCAGACCACCGTCGTGCTCGCCACCGTCACGATGAGCGACACGTAGCTCGGCACGGTGTGTCCCAGCTTCCCGGCCACGAAGAAGCCCACCGCCACCAGGAACGAGCTCACCATCGCGGAGACCTCGCTCCAGGCGTTGATCCGCCACCAGAACCACCGCAGCAGGTAGATGAGCCCGGTGCCGGCCCCGACCGAGAGGATGAGGTCAAAGGCCTCCTTGGCGGTGTCGAGCTCGAAGGTGAGCAGCGCGGCGCAGACCATCAGGAGCGCCGTAGTGACCCGCCCGACGAACACGTAGTGGCGCTCGGTCGCGTCCTTCCGGAGGAAGCGCCGGTAGAGGTCGTGGACGAGGTAGCTCGTTCCCCAGTTGAGGTGGGTCTCGATCGTGGACCGGTAGGCCGCGAGCATCCCGGCGATCATCAGGCCGAGGAACCCGGCCGGGAGGAACCGCAACATCGCGGGGTAGGCGATATCGTCGCCGATGAGCCGCGGGTCGAGGTGCGGGAAGGTGTGTGCGATCGAGGCGAGGTCCGGATAGATGACCGTCGAGGCCACCGCCACGATGATCCAGGGCCACGGCCGGAGCGCGTAGTGCATCACGTTGAAGAAGAGCGTGCCGGTGAGCGCGTCCTTCTCGGTCTTGGACGCCAGCATCCGCTGGGCGATGTAGCTCCCGCCTCCCGGCTCCGCGCCGGGGTACCAGACCGACCACCACTGGATGGTGATCGGGATGATGAGCACCGAGAGGGCCACCCCCCAGTTCGAGAAGTCGGGGAGCAGGTTGAGGGTCTTCGGGTCCACCTTGTGCCAGAGCCCGGAGAGGCCGCCGATCTCCGGC